>CACZSM010000285.1 GCA_902783815.1 uncultured Ruminococcus sp. | reverse complement strand
ACAGCAGACTTTATGAAGACACTATATATACGATAGATGATCTTGTAAATCCAATAATAATTTGCGTAATAATACTTGGAATAATGCTTCCGATCATGTTCTTTATGGAAAAAACAGGGAGCAAGAGGCAGCAGTAAAAAAACTATCAGCATAGCCAGTAATATTGACTATGCTGATATTTTTGTGCATCTTTTCTTTGCAATACAGGCACCGGATCTTATTATAGTTATGAGGTGAAATCTGCTGTTGCTGAGGAATCTCCGGCTTTTATCGTATATGTATTACCCTTTGTCATGTTTGGTGAAGAATATACGATACAGCTGAAATCCTTGCTTGAAGTAAATGTAAAGCCTGAACCGTCATCAACGCTTATTTCTGTGCCGCTGCTGCCGGAAAGCTGTACAAGAGCAGAGCATTGTGTGCCTGAGTCAAAGTTTACCGCCATACCCGAAGAACCTGTTGCAAGTACAGTACCTCCCGTTATGCTTGCTGTACAATCATCTCCGTCACCTTTATCTATTGCACCATTATCATCTCTTGTCGGCCCCTCTATTATGACCGTACCACCGGTAACAAAAATCGAACCGTTGCTGTCAAGACCGTCACCACTGGAATTTACATAGACATTGCCGCCGTTTATCGTAAGTTTTGCATCAGTGCCGCTGTTGTTCCATTGATCGTCACTGTCAGAAGAGCCTGTATCAGAACCTCCGGCACAGTTTATTCCGTCATCACTGGAGTATAGCTTTATATCGCCGCTGTTTATGGTAACATTTGCTGCTTCAATAGCCTCATATGACTTTGATACTGTTATTGCGCCTTCCTCGATAACAAGGTCACTGTCGGAGGTTATGCCGTCATCGGATGAGGATATCTCCGTACTTCCGCCGAGGATAAGCATATTTCCTTTATTGTGGAGGGCATCATCTGCGGAGGATATTTTCAGATCGCAGTCACAGATATGAATTTCACCCTTGCATTTTATACCCTTCTGAGATGTTTTGCTGTTTTTGGAATTATCAGAGCCGCCTCCGGCTGTAATTGTAATACTGCCGCCGAAGATCTCGGCAAGGTTTGTAAAGTCGGAGCTGTCGCCATTTGTAATTGATATTCCGTCATATTGTGAAGTAACATTTATAATTGCTCCGTCTGAGTAGAAGGAACATTCCTTATCCTCAGCTGAGAGCTTTATACCGTCATGTCCGGACTGTACGCTAAGTGTGCAGTCCTTTAATCTTAAAAAGCCATCCTGTAATTTTATGCCTATGGAGCCGGAACTGATATCACATTCACCGCCGATGATTTTCAGATCATCCTTGCAGACTATGCCATGCAGAGAGGATGTGATCTTCAGCTTTCCGCCGGATGTACCGTTTATTGTCAGATCGTCTTTTGCATAAACAGCGCCGTCAATTTTTTCTGAATCATTTGTATTTGTATAGCTCAGGCTGTTTTCTCCGGTTAGCACAAGTATGACCTTATCCGCAGACTGTACGCTTATGCAGGCAGTAGATGAATTTGTCATTGTAACATTATCAAGTATCAGATAGATATTTCCGGATTCCGTTTCATCGTTTACAACAATAGATACTCCGTCAGACGAACCGGTTATCCTGTAGATACCCTTTGAAGTTATCGTAACCTCACTGCCTGAGCTTCCTCTTGTAGTATCTGAAATAGTGCCGCTGTTGCCGGAAAGAGTTATTTCTGCATCTGCGCTTTCGGCTGCTATATCTTTAGTATCGCCGTCTGAAAAATATGAATCCTTATCCCAGTTTGTTCTGAGGTATTGTATGCTGCCGGAGGTATCGGATGCTTCTGCTGATACCTCGGAGCTGTCATTTTGTGAGTTTTCGGAGGTCTGTGATGAAGCATTAGTTTCAGAGGTATCATCCGCAGACGGTTTATTATCGTTACATCCAGCAAGGCAGCTTGCTGCAAGGATAAGAGCCATAATAATGGCAGTAGTTTTTCTCGTCATGTTCAGGAACTCCTTTAGTATTATTTTTTACAGCTGGTTCTGTGGTTCTGTATAAGGAAGAACAGCTATTTCGAGATTACCGTTTTTTGTTCTCAGTTCATCTATAAACGCCTTTTCCTCTGTGGGGTCTTTCATTCTGATCTTGAATGAAAGACGGAACATAGATCCCATTCCTGTAGTTTTCACACCAGCGTTTTCATAGCTTTTCAGATAGTGAGCGAAGGTATCGTTGAAAGCTCCTGCATATTCAAGAGATTCAGGTATAGTTATCCTGAGCAGCTTATCTTCCGACATACCCTTATGCTCGAATATAGGCAGTACAGACAGTATAATGAAAATAACAGCCATACACAGAAGTATAATAACTCCATAGCCTACGAAGCCCATTCCGAAAGCAATTCCCGAACCCATTGCAATAAGTATTGCAGCGATCTCATCCGCGCTTCCCTGTGCGCTTCTGAATCTTATCAGGCTGAAAGCGCCGCCGATAGCAACACCGGCACCGATATTTCCCTCAACAAATGTTATTACTGCCGATACGATAAACGGAACTATTGCAACAACTATAAAAAATCTTTTTTTGGATCGTATGCGGAATGACATCAGCCAGGAATACAGAAATCCTGTTACTATTGATACAGCAGCCATTATAAAGAACTGCGAAGCAGTTACTGTAGAAGAATAAATTGAATCAAACATAATGAAAAATCCTTTCCTGATTATAATTTCCGTGTTTTCAAAAGCTGCTGCCTATAGGCTTCGCCGTATTTTGAAAAGCTACCCTTATATATTTTTCCTTTAGTAAGTATTGCTGACAGCCACAGCGGTACTGCCTGCTGTACTTTTACTTCAAGTATTGTACATCCCTCCGGGAGCAGGAGATTGCCGTCCATTGATTTTCTGAGATCGAGCTGATCGTACCTGTACCGGGGACTGTGATCTATTGTTAGTCTGAGGTCGCCGTCCGGCTGGAAGTATGCCACGCGGTCGTATATTATCATACAAGCCGGAACAAGAGTCTGATAATAGTCTCTGAAAGTTGTTATTTCCCTGTTTATCTGACCTCCGGCGCAGATATCGCCCTCGCAGTCAAAGAATTTTTTTACAAGTGGAATTGTTGACTGCACCCTGCGCTTATACACTATGCCGTAAGCCTTTCTTTTAAGCTCCAGGAAAACAGGGGAGCTGTCTGTTGCAATTCCATATGACCGAAGTCGTATTTTTTCCTTGAAAAGAGGTTTTTCAACAGATGTTCTTATAAGCTGGTAGTTTGGAGTATCGTAGTAAAGTGATGCGATGGATGTAAGTCCGAATTTATCGACTTTCATATACCCTTCAACGCTTTTTTTGAAATACTCCGTCTGTTCAGGTGTCATGATATATTTCATTTCATACCTTTTCATGACAACAACAGGATTTGATACTGCTGCCACAAGCTCACCCCCATATCAGAGATCTATCCTCAGAGTGAAGTACCCTGATGCTGTTTTTGCGCTGACTCTTCCGTTATGCGCCTTTATTATATCCTTTACAAAGGACAGTCCAAGACCATCTGTTTCC
This sequence comes from uncultured Ruminococcus sp., assembly GCA_902783815.1. Classification (GTDB taxonomy): domain Bacteria; phylum Bacillota; class Clostridia; order Oscillospirales; family Acutalibacteraceae; genus UBA1213. The sequence continues at coordinate 921 of CACZSM010000285.1, read as the reverse complement.
ATGCCCTTTGCATTTTCAAGAGTTGTGAATCTGTCGAAAACCTGATCTGCGCTTCCGTTCGGAAGATCAGTATTATTACTCTGTATCAGGACTATCCTGTCATTCTGCTTTTTAAGGCTGAATGAGCTTTTTCCGAGAGAATATCTGAGAGAGTTTTCAATAAGCTCGTTAAATACCTTTTTAAGAGCCTGTTCATCGCCCTCTGTCATTATATCGGGTTCAATGTCATATTCAAGATCTATATTCTTTTTCTCAAATGCAGACTTTCTCGAATCAAGCGTTTCATTCAGCATATCCGAAAGGTTTATTCTTGAAGCTGCCATATCCTTTTCCTCGAATATTGAAAATGCTGAAAGGTTCTTTACGAGCTTAGTCATTTTTCTTACCTGTCTGTTTATAGATAGTATCTGTTCATCCTGTCCGTGAACTTTTTCAAGAGCCTCTGTATTGGCATTTATAACTGTCAGCGGCATTTTGAATTCGCTTTCGACTCTGGATATAAACTTTTTCTGTTTTCTGTCGGCATCCTCAAACTGTTTGAATAGTATTTTTCCGACTATTCTCAGTATGATGAAGCTGAGCAGCAATACAACTATTTCTCCTGCGACAGAGAAGTTAAGGATTCTATAGCAGGGGTTAAGCTCTCTTGACTGATCTATTACTACAACAAAAGTTTTTCCTTTACGGTCGAAAACTCTGTATCGGTAAACGGTATTTGTCCAGCCGCTGTCCTCATTAATAAGACTTCTTGCCCATTTTTCTGCTTCTTCCTCCGTTATTGCGGACATCCTGAACTGTACATTTTCCGCATTTCCGTTTTCGTCAAAGCTGAATATAAAATATCTCAGAGAAGCATTCATCTCAACGGAATCCGGGTCAAACTGTCCGAATCTGAATGGTCTGATATCCATACCGTTCTGT
>CACZSM010000284.1 GCA_902783815.1 uncultured Ruminococcus sp. | reverse complement strand
GCAATACATACAGTATTACTGCGGCTTTCCGCCTCGAATTTACGGACGCAAACTGATTCGTGTCCCGGTTTTCAGAGAACCCCATAATTGATTGATGCGATAAGATAACAAAAAGGGTTCATTCCTTTTTGTACCTTCCGTACAGTGGAAAGGAATGGTCAAAAAATGAAAGCGTTGGTTTTAGCCGGAGGATTTCCGCAGATCGAGCTTATAAATAAACTGAAAAGCAGAGGAATAAAAACTGTTCTTGCTGATTACTATGAACATCCTGTGGCAAGAGATTATGCTAATAAGTTTTACAGGATATCTACTTTGGATGTAGATGCGATAAGACAGCTTGCAATAGACGAAAAAGTTGATTTTATAATAACCGTATGTACGGATCAGGCACTTCTTACAATGGCAAAGGTTTCTGAAGAACTTGGACTTCCAACCTATATTGACTATAAAACAGCAATAAATTCAACAAATAAGGCATATATGAAGAAGGTATTTGCTGAAAATAATATCCCGTCAGCAAAGTTTGTGATATCCGGGGATTTCAGTGAGCTTGATCTTTCTGGATGGAAGTATCCTCTTATTGTAAAGCCTGTTGACTGTAATAGTTCAAAAGGTGTAAGAAGAGTCGGAAATAAGGAAGAACTTGAAGCTTCATTCAATGATGCTGTTAGTTTAAGCAGAACGAATACTGCTATTATTGAGGAATACATAACAGGAAAAGAACTGAGTATAGATGTATATGTGGAGAACGGAAATGTCAGAATACTTGATATCACTACAAGTGAGAAACTAAAGATCAAGGATCGTTTTATAATTTTCCGGACTTGGCATCCGGCAAATGTTTCCAGGGCTGTCCAGGACAGCATACAGAAAACTGCACAGAAAATAGCAGATGCTTTTGGACTTAAGGATTCCCCTATGCTTATACAAATGCTGTCTGACGGAGAAGAAGCGTATGTTATTGAGTTTTCTGCCAGAACCGGAGGCGGAGTAAAGCATCTTTCAATAGAGAGTAGAACAGGCGTAGATATCATATCAGCGGTTATTGACCTTACTCTTGGCGAGAAACCGCATTTAACAGTAAAAGAACCGCAGTCAAAATACATGGTAGATGAATATATCTATTGCAAACCAGGCATTTTCGATCATACAGAAGGTTTTGAAGAACTTAAGACAGAAGGTTATATAAAAGACTACTATGTTTTCTGCTGGAAGGGGACTGTTTTTAAGAGTGTCGCAAGCAGCGGAGACAGAGTAGGCGGCTTCACAATAGAGGGAAATACTATTGAAGAACTGAGAGAAAAACACAACAAGGTAATCAGTGATGTTAGGATCATTTCAGAAAACGGTGATGATATTATGCGCCGTGATCTTATCATGAATTTTGATGATTCGGAAGCGTAATGCGGAGAGGGCTGAAAACAGATGAATTACCCGAAAGGAGCAAAGAGTGTATTTGTGTGCGGAGCCGGACATCAGGGACTGTCGATGGCTGCGCATCTTGCGCTGAATGGTGTTGATGTTTCATTATGGAATCGAACCGAGGAAAACATACATAGTATTATCGAAAACAGAATAATACATTGTTCAGGTATTGTTAAAGGTGATGCTCATATTACCAGGGCTTCAACCAGAATAGAAGATACAATAAGTGATTTTATAATGGTTGCTGTTCCGAGCAGCGCACATAAAGACATTGCAGCCAGACTTGCGCCTTTTGTTCATAAGAATATGGTTATTATTCTTAATCCGGGAAGAACTTTTGGTGCAATTGAATTTGCGGAAGAATTAAAAATGCAGGGTGTAAAAGAACTGCCTCAGATAGCCGAAACTCAGACTATTGTTTATACCTGTCGTAAAAGCAGCGCTGACAGTGTAACGATTTTTGCTCTTAAAAATGATGTAATGATCGCAGCGCTCAGAGGATGTGATATAAATTATATTATGGGTATGATGCCGGATTGTATCAGGAAGTATTTCAGTCCTGTAAGCTCTGTTGCTGTAACCTCACTTTCAAATATAGGTATGATACTCCATTGTGCGCCGGTTATGATGAATGTGGGCTGGATCGAATCCGAAAAGGTCGAATTCAAGTATTATTATGATGGTATTTCCCCGTCGATCGCGCATTTTCTTGAAAAAATGGATGCTGAGAGACAAGCTGTGGCGAAAGCCGGAGGATATGAAGTAGAATCGCTTAAACAATGGCTTGAACGGACATATAGCGTTACAGGAAATAATTTATATGAATGTATAAGGAATAATGATACATACAGAGAAATTGATGCTCCCCCTACTATAAACAGCAGATATATTTTTGAGGATGTTCCTAACGGATTGGTTCCAGTGGAAGCAATGGGGCAGGAGTTCGGTATTATAACGCCTGATATCACAACTATTATAGATCTTGCATCCTCTGTGATGGATGTTGATTATCGACAGAAGGGCAGGAAATTCACTTCTGCACAATTAAAAGCATATTTTTGAGGGTAAATAATATGGCAGCAAGTAAAAGTGAAACTTTCGGATTGATAAAAACATTAGTTGATGCTCATACTATGGGTGTTCATGCAGCTGCGGCATTACTTCGTGACTGTGGATATAATGTCATGATCTCGCCGAAGCCTGTGGAATACGCAATGGAGAGGATAACCTCAGAAAGCAGTCAGGAGGTGATCCTTGATTGGATCAATAAAAATCATATCGAGCGTATTGGATTTTCGTACCGTCTTGATCCGGATACTGCTGTTGAACTGATGGGCAGACTTATTTATCTGCTTAAAAGCAAAGGTTATTATGGTGGTCCTGAGCCTAAGATAAAAAGCATTTTTTTTGCAGGACTTACACCTGCCTGCAAAAAGATCGAAAAGGAATACGACGGAAGAATATCTACATTCAGAGGCGGAGAATCCGCAGAGGAAACACTGCTTGTAATGGGTGTTCCTTTTGAAGATATACCTAAAACTATCAAGGAAGGCTGTCAGTATGACAAGGATCTGGCAAAATTCGGAGAGGGTATAATAAGATCCGGAGAATACCTTAAAATGAAACCGCCGGAGAGGAATATGTATCCGGAATTCGGGACAATGAAAGATACGCTTGAACTCAGGCTGGACAATAACTTCAAAGGTGGATTTCAGCCTGTTATCCGCGCACATTCCGGTCCTTATTCTGATGATATGTCAAGGAAAGCAATGCTTAAAGAGTATCAGGAGTGGTGTCATGATCTTGGAAAAGCGGGATATCTTGATGTTCTTTCTATCGGATCATCGCAGTTATCACAATCAAATTTTGGCGAAAACTGGGACGGAAAGCCTAACGGCGGCGGTGTGCCGGTAAATTCAGAGCTTGAATATATGGAAATATGGCAGGCCGCAAGACCTATGCTTGTACGCACATATTCCGGTACAAAGAATGTGATACGGCTTGCAGAGATATATGAAAGAGCTATCAATATTTCATGGCACGCACTTTCTCTCTGGTGGTTCAATGAACTGGACGGAAGAGGGCCGAATACGCTTTATGATAATCTTAAAGAGCATCTGGAAACAATACGGTATATTGCTTCGACCGGAAAGCCTGTTGAAACGAATGTGCCACATCATTTTGCTTTCCGTGGAGCGGATGATATAACATATATTGTTTCCGGTTTTCTCGCAGCGAAGGCTGCCAAAAGGTATGGTACAAAAACCTTTATCTTACAGAATATGCTGAATACTCCACGCAGTACATGGGGTATTCAGGATCTTGCAAAGGGAAGGACACTTCTCAGACTTGTAAAAGAGCTTGAGGATGATAATTTCCGTGTTATTCTGCAGTCTCGTGCCGG
>CACZSM010000283.1 GCA_902783815.1 uncultured Ruminococcus sp. | reverse complement strand
GAAAGATCTATCATATCCGGAGTCATAATAGTGAAAATTACCATTTCACATCTTGCTCTTGAAACAGCAACATTCAGTCGTCTCCATCCGCCGTCTCTATTAAGAGGGCCAAAATTCATTGATACCTTTCCTGTTTCATCAGGTCCGAAGCTGACAGAAAACAGTATCACATCTCTTTCATCGCCCTGTACATTCTCAAGATTCTTTATGAACAGTGGTTCCTTTGCCCCATATGCCCACTTTTCAAGTACAGGATCGGTCTTGCAGGCTTCAATTAACAGGTCATCAATAAGATTCTGCTGATTGATGTTGAATGTAACCACTCCGACACTCAGCTTTGAGAGCTTCTTATCATGACTGCGCCTTTTCAGTTCTTCAATTATAGCCTGTGCCTCCGCCATATTATACCTGTTCTTGCCTCTTTCAAATACACCGTCAACATGAACAAGTCTTACTTTTCTTTCCCTGTCATTTACGGACGGGAATGTGAACAGCTTATTTTCATAGAATCTATGATTGCTGAATGCAATAAGACTTTCATGTCTGCTTCGGTAATGCCAGAGCAGATGAGTCTGAGGCATATTGAGAGCAAGACAATCATCAAGTATGCTTTCCAGATCTTCTATATCAAGATTATCCTCATCTATCTGATTGCTTGAGAAGAATGATGTCGGCGGCATCTGCTTCGGATCACCTACGATAACCGCATTTTTGCCCCTTGCAAGCGCTCCTACTGCCTTACAGGTCTGCAGCTGTGATGCTTCATCAAATACAACTATATCAAACGGTTCTCTTTCAGGATCAAGATATTGAGCTGCGGATATAGGACTCATCAGCATACACGGGCAAAGTCTTGGCAGCATATTTGGTATCTGATCAAAAAGCCGTCTTATAGACACTCCCCTGCCGCCGCTTCTTATAGCCTTCTGTATAATGCCAAGTTCCGAACTGTTTGCAGCTTCCTTTGCAAAATTAGGAACCCTTGATGCGAGTCGGCAGAATATTTCTTCCTGAGTCAGCTTTGTCAGCTTTGCATCAAGATCTCTGAACTGCTGTATCTTTTCATTGAATACATTTCCGGAGAATTTGTTTAGTACAGGTTCTTCATCAATTGCAAGCATTGCAAGAGTCTTTGAAATAGCCTTACGGTAAGCATCCTCAGCCTTATCGTACTTCAGACCGTCTTTCAGAGAATCCACTACATTCCCAAGTCCCTGCTCACGAGCCTGACGGCAGCTGTCATTCCACATAACCCAGTCCCTGAGATCATCCATATTTCCAAGCAAAGCATCAAAATAATCTCTGTCCTCATCTGGAGTACACCGTCTTGAAGCCTCGTCAATACCCAGAGCATCGTAGATCTCTTTTCTCTTTTCAAGGTAATTGTTCCAGCTTGATATAAGCCTCTCCATAATAGAACTATACATTATGTTTCCGCAGAATTTCATTCTGAATGAATCACTGCCTGAAATGTCTTTAAGAGCCTCTGCGCTCAGCAGAGCTTTTTCTGCAAGCTCATATATGCTTCCCCAGTCTGTGCCTTCTCCTTTATCATATACTCCAAGAGTATAGCCGTATCTGTCATAAAGGTGACCGATATCCTTTTCATCCTTATTATACTCAACAAGAATATTCAGGTATTCTTCTATATTATCCTTCTGCAGAGGCTTTAATGAATACGCACTGATACGCTTGAACAGGGAATTCACTCCCATCGACTTCGCCAGGAACCACTTTCCACTTGCCTGTCTGTATTCCTCTAAAAGCTCAGAGCCGTTAAGCGTAAGGAAATCCGGCTTCCAGCTTTTCAGAAGTTCATTTTTCTTATCACGCAATTTCAGCTGGCGCTGACATAGATCCTTTATTCCATCTACTAATTTTGCAAGATTTTCTTCCTTTGTCCAATGCGCAGGTATATCAGACCAGTTTATAGCCTCTGTACATATATTTATCATCCTTACCATCGAAGCATAACCTTCAACCGGGATCTCAAATGACTCCGTAAATCCTGCAAATGCTTCATCGGTATCAGCAATCACCTTTTTATATTCCTCTATCATCTGTGGAATGGTAACTTTAAGCTGCTGAGAATACTCACAGCATCCAAGCTCCTTCATAGGGTGTACTGATGGGTCGCCTATAGTTTTCCCGGCTGCTACCAGCCTTTGTATCAGAGTAATGTTGTCAGCAAGCATTATGGATGTCATTTTACCTGCCTGTTCAGCCGTAAAAGGTTTTATATCCGGGGCATCCTTATATTTTTCGTACTCGTTGATTATCTCATAGGCATCCATTCCACAGCTGCGTTTTTTATGCAGTGCCGCAGAATAAGCATCTAACTCCTTTCTCAGCTTTGATATCTGCTCAGCCCTTTCAGCATACTCCTCTGCGCTTTTTTCCTTTGTTACCTCAGACGCCCTGCGCAGCTGTTCAAGAACACTGCGCTTTTTCGACTTATTGGAGTGCAGTTCAAGACAAAATGCTCCAAGACCTATCTTTTCAAGTCTTTTCTGTACTACCTCCAGAGCAGCCATCTTTTCAGCAACAAACAACACTGTCTTTTCATGTGCAAGTGCATTTGCAATAAGCGTAGTTATAGTCTGTGACTTACCTGTTCCCGGAGGTCCATGCAGAACAAAGCTTTCCCCCTGGGTCGCAGCCTCTATCGCATAAAGCTGAGAGGCATCCGCAGGCAGCGGAAGAAAAACATTATCCTCGTCAACCTTCTCACCTATCGACATTTCATCTGCCTGCCATGACAGCTTGCCGTCCATAAGACTTTTTACTACCTTATTTTTTGCAAGGTCATCAGCCCTGTTTTTAAGGTCATTCCACATTACAAACTGAGAAAATGAGAATATGCCAAGATATGCTGACTCCAGTACATCCCAGTTTTTCTGTGACATTATTGCTTTCCTCAGTATTGTAAATACCATTCTTGTATCTATACCGTGTTCATCCTGCGGCAGCGGATCAAGTCCGGTCACATTGATGCCATAATCCTGTTTCAGCTTTTCGAGTATCGTAATATTCATCTGAGGGTCATCATCACGAAGTCTGATGACATAGCCCTCCGCAGCGGATTTCCTTACCATCTCTACAGGTATGAGCAGTACCGGAGCATATCTGTCCTTTGTACTTTTAGCCGTTTCATACCATCTGAGCAGACCAAATGCAAGATAAAGTGAATTTGCGCCATTTTCTTCAATTGACTGCTTTGACGATCTGTAAACTTCCTTTACTGTTCTTGTAAGCTCTGCTTCTGTCATTGCAGAGCGCAGACGGTGATTCTTGAACTCAGATTTCAGTACAGGCTCAAGCTCCTTAAGCTCATGCAGATTTGAAAAATCAGGTTCTTCCTTCATTTTCCAGTCTGCCGGTCTTGGAAGTATAGAAAAATCCTTTCCGTCCGCAAGCGCATCCTCAAGATCATCAAGAGAACCTGCCATAAGCGGTACCAATGTTCTTGAATGTCTCAGGTTTATAAGTGAATTTCTTAGTCCGAGGTCAAGGAGCTTCCTTTCCCACTGCAATTTTTTGGATGCCGGAGTTTCTTCCTTTGTTTCCAGATTAATATTACTCAGAACTCTCTGCGGTGCAGATGTAAGCTGCTCCTCCGGAACATCAGCTCTCTCCAGCTTCCAGCCATCCTCAGTAAATACCCTGTTTGGCATTGGACGAATACCGGAATTTCTTGCTCGCTTTACATCTATTATCATTACTACATCTTTCAGATCTTTTTCAGCCTGTTCACAGGCTTTATCAAAGTCAGTATTGGCTCCTGAACGAAGAAGAGTCGTTTCTACAACGCAGACTTCAGCCACTCCCTGAGCAAGCCTTTTTGAAATTAGCGACGGGTCATCGCTTACAGTCTCAGGAAATGTGAGGTCGTCCAGCCATACTCCAAGAAAGGCATGATCGGATTTCAGCAGTATCATGGGATTCAGTCCTATTGATTCCAGAACAGATGCGTAAAGCAGTGTCAGATCCAGACAGGTTCCCATTTTCTGCTGTATAACTCTTTCAACCATCCTGACTCTCTGTCCGGATGCTTCAAAACTTGCAGGAGGAACTGAATATACAATATTTTTTTCCTGTATAGCGCCATATACCGCCGCTATCTGCTTAAGAATACGGTTGGGATCCTGACTTATGTATCCGTCAAGTGACGGATCACCCGTCCATTCCTCCAGAAGATCCGCTGCCCTCGCTGAAAGCATTGCTATCAGAGGATGATTAGGCGTAACAAATGTCGCAAGAAGCTCTGGATAAACATTCATACCATGCCACTCGTCAAATGCAAGTACGCTTACTTCCTCCTGGTGCGAATACAGCATATCCTCTCCGGACCACAATTCGATCGTCAGAACACCATTTATCCGCTCTGTAAGGGACGAAAGATAATCACCGTTCAGAATAATATCGGGATGCTCAACTCTGAAAGACGATCCTGCCGGTATGCTTTCAACTCCCTGCTTAAAAGGCATACAAAGCTCCGGAGATGCTTTTATCCTCATTTCCAATGCTTCGGCAGAAGCTGTAGAATTATTCCTGATATCAATATAATTTATAACAGGTCTGCCATTCTGCTGCAAAGCAAAATTTACAGTATGTGTCATCATTACGGAAATATCGAATGACTTTTCAGCACTTTCAGCCATTCCATTCCTATCAGCTGCTGATGTATCCAAAATAACACCTCTTTCAAAAAAAATTCAGATCAATCTCATATATTATAACATATTTTTCATAAAATTGCGACACCTTTTACAAAAAAACTTCCATCAGCGATGGATCAGATGTAAAGCTGTTAATAACAGTAGAAGCAACGATATAGTGGTCTATAAGCGTAACTCCTACTTTCATAAGGGTATCCCTTAGTGTCACTGTCACCTCGATATCCTTATCAGAAGGATAAGCAATACCGCTTGGATGATTATGTGCTATTATCGCTGATGCAGCATGATATTTGAGTGCAAATTCCGCTACCTTTCTTATGTTCAGTCCTGCGGAATAGAATACTCCTTCCGATATGACTCCATAAAACAGTTCTCTGCCTCTTGTATCAAACAATACAAGGATCACCTTTTCAGTATCAAGTCCCAGAAAAGATGTAACCAGCTTCTTCCTCAGAAGATCTTTATTGAAAAGATGTGTTTCTGTACTGAATTTATCCTCCAGATATCTTTTTGTAGTACAGAAAATAACTTTAATATATAATGCCGCCTGTTCAGTCAGTCCGTTCTCAACAAGAAACTCTATAGGCGCTTCCAGTACCGCAGACAACGATCCACAAGCATTTATCAGCTTATGCGCAAGCTCATTCGTATCCTTTCGCTGTATCGCATAAAAAAGAAGCAACTCCAGAACCTCATGATCATTGAAACCCTTGAATTCACTTTGACGAAATTTCTCTCTTACTCTTTCACGATGACCAGCATGAATATTTTTCTCATCACCTGATGACTTGCTTTTGCCTGTACTCATTTTACTTTCCTCTCCTTATCATTTGAAGAATTCCGTAAACCAAACCTCCGGAGCGCTGAAGCTTCTTCCGTTAAGATATTCAAGCGCGCCTGCCGGGGTAGTAAAATCAAAAGTCAGCTTATATGAATACAACGCCTGCCATTTATACCCCATTTTTCTGTTTATTTCATTTTTACCGTATTTGCCGTCACCAAGCAATGGATGACCTATATATGCAAGGTGTGCCCTTATCTGATGAGTCCTGCCAGTCAGCAGATCTACCTCCAGCAGACTGAATCCGTCCTTTTCCGCAAGAACCCTGTATTTTGTTTTTATCGTGCGGCTGTCCTTGGTCGGTTTTGATGATATATATACCCTGTTCTGTTTTTC
>CACZSM010000282.1 GCA_902783815.1 uncultured Ruminococcus sp. | reverse complement strand
TACTTCGGAGAGTATCCTGTCATCTGCCATAGTTGACAGAACACGGATAGTTGCACGATATCCTCCGATTATCCCTGTTAGTACACCTGCCAGAGCCGTAATGCCTATCAGGATAAGTCCTGGCGTTCCTATTATAGCCTTTGCGGCATAAAATGTAGGAACTGCCTTTTCATTTGAAAGATTGCCAAGATCAGCAAAATATTCTGTCCAGTCCGCATATCCGTCAGGAACGGAAGAGATGCTGACTATCGCCATTGCAGTGTATGCAATGCCTGCAACGATAATGGCTGTAAAGATAATTCCTTTGGACTTTTTTATGTTGAATTTAAAATTGAAAGTATCAAAGGAAATTACATCAAATCCGACAAAAGCCCATGGAGCAAGAAAAATTATACTGTATATGCCGTATGCAATATGTGTGTGTTTCATGCCAATTATACTCAGTGCATTATTTGAAACAGCATGAGGTATGCATATCACGGCAAGAGATAGTATTCCCGCTATCATTATGATAGAAAGAATAGAATGTATCTTATGTAGTATCTTCTTAGCCGTAATGAACAGAACGCCAACGCCTGCAAGCGCGGTAACCGAAACAAGTATCTCGCCCATATATATGTTGTTTCCCGAAACAGTATAATGGAAACTCGTTTGCACGGCATCTCCGAAAATAGTCCTCAGCACAACAAACAGAGCCGTTCCGTTAAGGAAAACGATCGTAAGATAAGATAAACACAGGAACCATGAACTCAGAAAGGCATGATCCCTTCCAAAGGCTTCTTTGGTATAGGAATAAACACCGCCTGCTCCGGGACTATGATTCATAAGGAAAGCAAAATTGTAGCCTATAACCAGCATTATAAGCGTACTGACTGTCATAGCTGTTATCGTACCGACAGGACCTGCAATAGGCATGAAAGTAGTTCCCGGCATTACGAAAGCTCCCCAGCCAACCATGCAGCCAAAAGCCATTGACCAGACATCAATGCCTGATAAATACGGCTTTGGCATATCATTCACCGTTCTATTGCCCATATATTTTTACCGCCTTTCCTGCTGCATAAATAATACTGATACATACATTTTCTATTTCACGAACTCAGCCGAAATAAAACAGCAAAACGGGAGCAACTCAAAGAACTGTTCCCGTTTTATACATTACAAGCTGCACAGCTTTTGGAACTGTGACTTTGCCTCCATAATAAGGGCAGAATAATCCGTATCTGTTTCGCTGCGGAGAAGTTCTGTCATTTTGCTTATGGGAATTGTCAAAGGAGTCAATGAAAGATTTGAATACATACCCTTCAACGCATGAGCAGTTTCAAATGCCGGGCAATAATCCTTAGTATTTATCTGCTGTTCGAGCTGAGACAATTTGGGATCGCTGAGAGCGCGTTTTATCAGCATCAGATAAAAATCCTCTTTGTTCATACAGCGCATGAGTCCATCATCAACATCCGCACCGAAATTTCTGAGTTTTTCAATCGTAAGCATGATTCAATCACTCCTTGCCTCAGATTTTATAAGAGAAGTCATTTCATCAGCAGGCAGAGGCTTTGAGAAATAATATCCCTGAATTATATCACAGCCAAGTATTTTCAGCAGGTTAAGCTGCTCCTTTGTTTCAACGCCTTCCGCAATAACAGGCACTTCAAGCAGTCTTGCGATCTCTATCATTATTCCTACCAAACGATAATCCTTCTTTTTGGTGCATATAGTTCTGATAAATTCCATGTCAAGCTTCAGCGCATCTATAGGAAGCGAGCAGAGCATATTGAGGGAAGAATAACCGCTGCCGAAATCGTCCATCTCGATCTTGAAGCCTCTTTCACGAAGTATCATTACAGCATTGATTATTTGCTGAGCATTATCAGAATATGCCGATTCAGTTATCTCAAGCAGCAGATCTTTACTGCCAATACCATTTCTCTCAACTATATCAATAAGGATCTCTGCAAGACGCGGGTTGAAAATATCCACTCTTGAAACATTCACGGATACAGGAATGTCAAATCCTTCATTCTTCCACTGTTTTATCTGATTTGCCGCCTCATTCCATACATATACATCAAGCAGCCTGATAAGACCATTGTCCTCGAACAGAGTTATGAACTCGTTGGGAGGTATCACACCATATTCAGGGTGGAACCAGCGTACAAGGGCTTCAACACTTTTCAGTACAGGCTTATCGCCGCATATATTATATTTAG
>CACZSM010000281.1 GCA_902783815.1 uncultured Ruminococcus sp. | reverse complement strand
TAAAATCATCATCTGCCCAGCAGGTACCACTAAGGACAAAAGGTTCGCTGTTATCCTCATATATACGCATTGTAAAGTTATTTTCCTTTATAACTATACTGCCCTTTGCATGATCGCTTTCAAGCTGCCAGGTACTTGCAGAAAGCTGCTGACGCTTGTTTTCCGGCGGAGCTTCTCTCATTGAGCAGCCGTTCAGCGACATCATAATTATGATTATAGGGACGAATACAGTAAAAATAATTCTTTTCATAATATAATATTGTCCGCCTTTCTATCAGAAATTGACAAAATTCTGACAAATTATTTGCAGTTATTTGATAAAAAGTTGAATTTTGCAGGAATTAAAAATTAATCTTGCATTTTTGGAGGTAATATATTAGAATATATGGTGGAAATTCAAGAAATATGAAATTTTATCAAAAGTTATTTTTATCAGGAGGAAAATATCATGACAGCTTTTGCGTCTATGGATCAGACAGCTCTGAAAGAAAACTATAGTAAGCTCAGTGAGGCCTATGCAGGATATAAGGCAAGGGGACTCTCTCTGAATATGGCAAGAGGAAAGCCAGGCTCTGAGCAGCTTTCTATTTCAAATGATATTCTTGATGTCCTTGGCTCGGACACTGATTTCAGAACGGAGGACTGTCCTGATGCAAGAAACTACGGCGGTCTTGACGGAATTGCAGAGGCAAAAAAGCTTTTTGCAGATCTTCTCAGCGTCAGCCCGGAAAATGTTTTCATCGGCGGCAATTCAAGTCTTAATATGATGTTTGATACTATTGCCTGCTTTACAGAGCTTTTGTGGAAGGGTCAGGAGGATCTGAAATTCCTTTGTCCGGTTCCCGGCTACGACAGACATTTTGGCATTACTGAATATTTTGGTATCAGGATGGTAAATGTTCCGATGACGGAGAATGGTCCGGATATGGATATGGTGGAGAAGCTTGTAGAGAGTGACCCGACAATAAAGGGTATATGGTGTACTCCGAAGTATTCAAATCCACAGGGCATTACTTATTCTGATGATACTGTACGCAGATTTGCTGCTCTTAAGCCGGCAGCAAAGGACTTCCGCATTATGTGGGACAATGCCTATATAGTACATGATATCACCGATACGCCGGATACACTGCTCAATATCTTTGATGAGACTGCTAAAACCGGTAATGATGATCTTGTAATAGAGTTCTGCTCGACCTCAAAGATAACCTTCCCGGGCGCAGGTGTTGCAGCACTTGCAGCAAGCAAAAATAACCTTGAGCTTCTGAAGAGAAGATACAAGTTCCAGACTATAGGCTATGATAAGCTCAATATGCTCCGTCATGTGCTGTATTTCAGAAATGTTGACGGTATCCTTGCACATATGCAGAAGCACAGAGCAGTGCTTGAACCGAGATTTGAGCTTGTTCTCAGTATGCTTGACAAGGAACTTGCCGGTACCGGGATCGCAGAATGGACAAAGCCGGACGGCGGATATTTTGTAAGTGTTGATGTAATGGAAGGTACCGCAAAGAGAGTAGTGGAACTTTGTAAGGAAGCCGGAGTAGTCCTTACAGGCGCAGGCGCTACCTATCCATACGGTAAGGATCCATCCGACAGCAATATCCGTATCGCGCCGACATATCCGCCTGTGGATGAGCTTAAGATAGCTATGGAGGTATTCTGTATCGCCGTAAAACTTGCCGCAGCGGAAAAACTGACAAGCATGGAACCGTAAAAAAAGATAACTGCCGTATTTCTGCCTGTACTGGACGGATCATACGGCATTATTTTTTATATTTCATCAGTAATCGCTAAAAAATATTTGACTTTTATCTGAGGAAATTATATAATGTTATTTGATGTGCTGTGTCGGCAGGATAATTGCGCCGGCATAAAAAATTGATCATACAAAATTGGAGGATACCTTAATGAAACGAATTGGCAAACCGGTATTCTTCATCGTAGCAGCTCTCATACTCTTTCTCACCTTCAGCTCCGTTATGGGCATATACGGCGAGAACGGTGATTTTACTATCACCTATGTCAAGGGTATCAATGATATACGATGGGGAATTGACATCAAGGGCGGCGTTGAGGCTGTTTTTGCTCCCTCAGACGATGTCAGCGACGCTACAGATGAGGAAATGAGCGCTGTAAAGGCTATCATTGATATGCGTCTTGTCCAGAATAATGTCACCGACTATGAGATCTTTCCTGACTACTCAAATGACAGGATAACTGTGCGTTTCCCGTGGAAATCCGATGAAGCGGATTATGATCCGGGCGCAGCTATTACAGAGCTTGCGGCTACTGCTAAACTGATTTTCAGAGGCGGCTCCTCCGCAGACGGCGAGGAGATCGTCAGCGGTGATGATGTCGTAAGCGCAAAGGCTGCATATCAGCAGACAAGCGATAACAAGCTCGAATATGTTGTTCAGCTTACCTTCTCTGAGGAAGGCAAGAAGAAGTTTGCTGAAGGTACTGAGAAGTATCAGAAACAGCAGATTTCCATATGGATGGACGATCAGATGATATCTGCTCCGACTGTTCAGAAAGTTATCCCGGATGGTATAGCAATTATCTCAGGCGGTTCAACAAGTGACGGCTTTACTGCTGAAGAGGCTACTGACCTTGCAAACAAGATCACTGCCGGCGCGCTTCCGTTCTCACTTAAGGTCGAAAGCTACGGTACTATAAGTCCGTCTCTCGGAACATATGCACTTACTGCAATGGGTATTGCGGCTGTAGTAGCGCTCTCACTCATATTCGTATTTATGTGCATAATGTATAAGGTTCCCGGATTTGTTGCGTTTCTTGCGCTTCTCGGACAGCTTTCAATATCAGTTATGGCTGTTTCCGGCTACTTCCCGGTATTCAACAGCTTTACAATGACAATACCCGGTATTGCAGGTATGATACTTTCAATAGGTATGGGCGTTGACGCAAATATTATTACTGCTGAAAGAATAAAGGATGAGCTGTGGACAGGCAAGACACTTGACGGCTGTATCAATAATGGTACAAAGAGCAGTCTTTCCGCTATCATAGACGGTAATATCACTATAATAATCGTTGCGGTCATACTTATACTCGTATTTGGCCCGGCTAATATCTTCTCTGCAATTTTCGGAGTTTCAACAACAGGTCTTATCTATGCTTTCGGATATACTCTCCTTGTCGGAGTTATCGCAAACTTCATAATGGGCGTAGGCGCTTCAAGACTTATGCTCAGATCTGTTTCCGGTCTGAAATTCCTCAGAAATCCAAGACTATATGGAGGTAAGAAAAAATCATGAGACAGAAATTCCATATAGACTTTATAAAGAATTCCAAGTTTTTCTTTATCTTTTCACTCGGACTGATGTTTGTCTGCCTGATACTCAATATCTTCGTCATACCGACAAGAGTTGATATCCAGTTTACGGGCGGTACGATCGTAAAGTACAGCTACAGCGGCGACCTTACGGAAAAACAGATAACAGAGGTTGCGCAGAATGCAACAAAGGATACGATCACATTTACATTTGCTGAGAACCTTGCATCATCTGATGCAAATAATCATCTTGTATCACTTGAATTCACAAATGCAAAGGCAATAACTGTTGAAGAACAGGATACTGTTACTGCTGAACTGACAAAGGCTTTCCCGGATAATAACTTTAAGGTTGAGGAATCCTCATCAGTAAATGCTTCAAAGGGATCTAACTTCTTTTTCAAGTGTCTTGCAGCGGTAATACTTGCAGCGATACTGATTATTGCATATGTTGCGGTAAGATTCAAGAAGATAGGCGGATTTTCTGCAGGTGTAATGGCAGTTGTAGCGCTTGTACACGACCTTATTATCGTTTACTTTGTTTTTGCGATGTTCAATATGTCGCTTGACGATAACTTCATTGCAGTTATACTTATGATACTGGGTTATTCTGTAAATGATACCATAGTTATTTACGACCGTATCAGAGAAAACCGCAGAAAGATGGGACCGAAGGCTACTACTGCTGATGTTACGAATGCAAGTGTGAACCAGTGTCTTGTAAGAACCATCTGCACAACAATTACAACAATAATTGCTATCGGATCTATACTTACCGTTTCACTTATTTACAATATTGAATCAATGATCAGCTTTGCGCTGCCAATGATGATAGGTCTTGTATCAGGCTGTTATTCATCTATCTGCATTGCTATTCCGCTCTGGGTAAGATGGAAAAACTACAGCGATAAGAAAAACTCTGAGAAGTCCAAAGCAAAGAAATCAGAAAAAAAGACTGCAAATGCTTAAAAATCAGACCGCTGCATCAAATATGCGGCGGTCTTTTTCACAAAATTCAGCTATGTAGCTTGTTGACAAAGGTTTAAGGCACGGAAATCAATTTTCAAAAAATCGAGGAATACACGCACCGGCGGCATGCCGCCGCAATGCTTTGGACAGCATATCTTACTGACGGAGTGCGCAAACCGTTTCGCTATCGCTCACCGGAACGCACTCCCAGTGGG
>CACZSM010000280.1 GCA_902783815.1 uncultured Ruminococcus sp. | reverse complement strand
GATATCTGCGCATTTCACCGCTCAGATTCTTCTTTCCCATATACGGAGGATTTGTTATTACAGCATCATACCTTTCTGCAAGCAGTCTCACTCCATTCAGAGTTTCCCTCAATACCGGGTCCGCATCATCCCTTATAACAGGCTCAGACTCCGGCATAAGCAGCGAACCATACTCTCCTGCGTTCTCCAGATCATCCTCTATACCGCAGCCGGTGTCATATCCGGGTCTGCAGTCACGAAGGGTATATATATTGAGCTTTATGCCCTTAGTGAAAATACGCTTGTCGTATTTCGCCGCCTTCATCAAAAGTGAAAACCTTGCCGTCATGACAACCACAGGGTCAATATCAAGGCCGTAAATATTATTCACTATGATAGATGCAGCGGCATCCTCTCCGGATATTCCGCAGGAGGCGTAAATATCCATAAGAGCATCAAAAAGCGCGCAAAGGATATTTCCGCTTCCGCAGCATGGATCTATACACCTTATCTTTTCCGGCTTTACCGGAGTATCTGCACAACAGACTGCTCTGTCGGAACGGTACTGCCATTTTCTGAGCAGTACCGGGTCAGAGCAATATCCCGAAAGAACATTCTGTACCATATATTGTGTTATCTGTACAGGCGTAAAAAACTGAGTAGCTGCCGGAAGCGTCTTTTTTGTTATTTTAATTTCCCTGTCAAGGTCAGCAAATATTCTTTCCTTCCTTTGCGAGTGATAATACTGGTACAGTCTGCCGATAACCGTAACATCATCCCTGTACTCAGGACTGTAAAAAACACTTCTGATTTCCGAAAGAAAGGAAATATCCTCCGGCAGATATTCTGTCACATCCTCAAAAATACCCGGCATCAGACGATACATCTCATACATAGCATCTGAAACAGTCTGTCTGCTGTATGGCTCACTGAGCTTTACAAATCCACTGCGCTCAGCATACATCATACAGCAAATACATACAAACAGATTATCTGTTATCTGCTCTGCATCAGTACCATTATAACTCTCCCCAAGACGAAGCCCTACTGCTTTTGCAAGATATGTGCCCGTATTCAGGGCTGTTTTTTTCAGAGTTATCCTATCCATAATTATTCTCCAAGCATCTTATTTTGTCGCGCTCCATTTTCTGAGGACAGCAAAAGCTCAACTAAACAGTCATACAGAACCACGCATTATATCTTCATACGCCTTTCTGAGAGCAAATACCTTTTTCGCCGTAATATCGAACTGATCCGGCGTCAATGACTGTGCGCCATCTGAAAGGGCGTGTTTCGGGTCATTGTGTACTTCTATCATAAGACCGTCTGCTCCTGCAGCAACTGCCGCAAGCGACATCTGCTCAACAAGCCATGATTTTCCCGTTGCATGGCTCGGATCTGCTATAACTGGAAGGTGTGTCAGTTTTTTTACTACTGGTATTGCTGAAAGGTCAAGCGTATTTCTTGTTGCTGTTTCGTATGTACGGATGCCCCTTTCGCAGAGGATAACCTTATCATTACCGCCTGCCATTATATATTCAGCACTCATTATCCATTCCTCTATTGTATTTGCAAGTCCTCTTTTCAGAAGTATCGGCTTGTTTATCCTGCCAAGCTGTTTGAGAAGCTCGAAATTCTGCATATTCCTTGCTCCTACCTGTATTATATCCACTCCCTCAAACATATCTATGTGCGCCGCGCTCATTATCTCTGTTACGATCGGAAGTCCTGTTGCCTTTCTTGCTCCTTTTAACAGGTCAAGTCCCTCTGATTTAAGTCCCTGGAAAGAGTAGGGTGATGTTCTCGGCTTGAATGCTCCTCCGCGAAGAAATGCCGCCCCTGCCGCTTTGACACGCTCTGCAACATAGTTTATCTGATCCTCGCTCTCTACTGAACACGGACCTGCCATTATACAGAAATTTCCTCCCCCTATTTTCTGACCTGTGGGAAGCTCTATTACTGTATCATCCGGATGAAACTTCCTGTTTGCCTTTTTATATGGCTCCTGCACTCTTTTGACATTCTCAACTATATCCTGTGCATGGATCCAGTCCTCATCTATCTGGGTCGTATCTCCTATAAGCCCAAGCACTGTAGCCTCTACCCCTACCCAGGTATTTACAGTTACTTTATACTTCTCCTCAAGTGCTGCTTTAAACAGTATCAGTTGTTCCTTGTTAGTATTTTGTTTCAGTACGATTATCATTTTTTATTCCTCCATAGATAAAAAAATAGACGGAACCATACGATCCCGTCATAACAGCGATAGAAAAAATCAGCCTAAAACAGCCGCGCCGCCGCCGGAAACGCACGAAAAGCAAGCCCATGCAAAAAAATCACATGAACCAAAAAAGTATTATTGCTAAATCGTACATTTTTCATAGCGTACACGGTCACGAACACCCTTTTTACTAATTTTATTTCCTACACATATATCCTACCACATTTTCTTACCCGTTGTCAAGAAAAAAACCGGAGGAACAAAAGCTCCTCCGGCTGAACAGCCAGAAAAATCATTCAACTGAAAGAATGTAGTAGTAAATAGGCTGACCGCCCTCGATCAGGGATATCTCAACATTTCCTGCCTTAGCCTTTATAGCATCAACAGCACTGTTAGCCTGAACCTCAGTTATACCATTTCCGTAAATAACTGTTACATAGGAAGTAT
The DNA here is from genome assembly GCA_902783815.1 of uncultured Ruminococcus sp. GTDB lineage: Bacteria > Bacillota > Clostridia > Oscillospirales > Acutalibacteraceae > UBA1213. The sequence continues at coordinate 3,048 of CACZSM010000280.1, read as the reverse complement.
CCCTGCTTATCATTTCCCTTGCCAGTTTCACAACTGCCTTTGTCGGATCTTTTTCCTTAAGGACTAATTTACCGTTGTTAAGACCGATAATATCGCCTTCCTTGATCCTTGTCATACCGAACTCAGAATTTCTTGCGGCATAAGTCACCTGACCTGTTGAAACGCCGGAAAGAGCTGTAGTCATATAATCCCTGTTAAGTTCAGGGGTCGAATCCGGCGCATAGTTCAGCATTGCGACAAGACCCTGAGGTATTGTTTTTGACGGGATGATAATAACCTCTCTATCTTTTACAAGCGGAATGACCTGCTGTGCCGCAAGAATAATATTCTTATTATTAGGCAGAACGAAGACTGTTTTTGCCGGTGTAGCCATTACAGCCTGATATATATCCTCGGTACTCGGATTCATACTCTGACCGCCGCTTACGATATGTGTGCATCCGAGATCCTTAAAAACCGCTTCAAGACCATCTCCGCTTGCCACTGCAACGAAGCCCACCTCATTTTCTGGTGCGACCTCTTTAAGTTCCTCAGCCTTTTTCTGTTTAGCCTGTACAGCGGCCTTTTCTTTTTCATATTTTTCAGCAGCCTTTCTATGCTGCTCCTTCATATTTTCTACCTTTACTGTAAGCAGCTGACCAAACAGCAGAGCTTCCTCCAGAGCCTTGCCCGGATTTTCCGTATGCACATGGACTTTAATAATATCCTCATCCTCAGCGACAACAACGCAGTCGCCTATAGTTTCCAGGTATGATTTAAGCTCCAGCGGACTTTTGGAAAGATCCTCAGCCTTGCCTATAATAAACTCAGTGCAGTATGTAAATCTTATATCGGCGTCATACTCTGCGGCAGCATTTCTGAAGAATTCGCTGCTTGCATCTATCTGTGCCTGAACGCCGGTGCTTGGTTCAGCCTCAACGGGAGCCGGTTCGATCATAACGCCGTCCCTCAGAAGGGAGAGCATACCGTCGAGTATCATACAGAGGCCCTTGCCGCCCGCATCAACAACGCCAGCCTTTTTAAGTACAGGCAGCATTTCCGGAGTCTTATCCAGAGCGTCATGAGCAGCGGAGCAAAGCGCGCCGAAAACGATAACAGGGTCAGACTCGACATCAGCAGCGATTCTTCCCGCATCGAAAGCCATTTTAGCAACAGTAAGGATAGTACCCTCTGTAGGGTTCATAACGGCCTTATAAGCCATCTCAACGCCCACATGGAAAGCAGAAACGAGTGCTTTTCCATCGACCTCATCCTTACCCTTAAAGCCATTTGCGATACCCCTGAAAAGCAATGACAGGATAACGCCTGAGTTACCCCTTGCGCCCTTAAGCATAGCCGAGGCAGCGACAGCAGCATTTTCTGCAACGCTCTGGGAGGTAACATCCTCAAGAGCCTTTGAAGCAGCTTCGATAGTCATAGACATATTCGTACCGGTATCTCCATCCGGTACAGGAAAGATATTCAAAGCATTAATTTCCGCTTTGTGTGCTGTGATATTGTTTGCACCAGAGATAAGCGCATTTCTGAAGCCGGAGCCGTTTATCATTTTTTAGCACTTCCTTAATAAATATTTCTTGGGTCATCCTGCCGCCGCAGCTGAGCGGCGGTGGATCTTATACTACCATTATATTACATTTATTCGTCAATTTCAACAGGTTATTATCACAAACTACCTTATTTCCACGATCAATTTCATAGCTGTTCTGTCCATACCATCTATATCTATAGTCGTAAAAGCCGGCACGCATACAAGGTCGATACCCATAGGCGCGAGGTAGCCTCTTGCGACAGCGACAGATTTCAGAGCCTGGTTAGTTGCACCTGCGCCAACAGCCTGAACCTCCACACAGCCATAATCGCGTATTACTCCTGCGATAGCTCCTGCCACGGAATTTGGCGAGGATTTTGATGACACTTTAAGAATTTCCATAAATTACTCCTCCATAAACACACTAATAACTGTCATGATTGATCCTTACAATAGTCAGATCTTATGATACGATACTGTCGAGCCACTGTATTCTGTTTCAGGCTCTGCCTTTCTGTTAAATGATCAGCACGATAAATTAAAGAATACCGTAGTGAATCCAATGAAATTACGCAAAGAACTAAGATTGACAAATCATATAATAGCATATTTTAAACAATAATCAAGAGGATTGTGCAAATTTTCCTGTTTTGCACAAAAAATCATCTTATATCTATCCTTTTTATACAAAGTGTTTTACCTGTTTTCTCATCTATTTCAAAAATTATCCCATTTAATTTACAATCACCATCTGCGATATCGAATCTGACAGGCAGTTTGTCTTTGAACTTCCTGACAGCAAGTTCAGGCTTTACACCCAGTACAGACTTTATCGGGCCAGTCATTCCTACATCTGTTATATAGCCTGTACCGCCGTCAAGTATCATTTCGTCGGCGGTCTGGACATGGGTATGGGTACCGAATACAGCAGATACTCTGCCGTCAAGGAAGTATGCGAGGGAGAGCTTTTCAGCAGTTGCTTCGGCGTGGATATCCACAATTATTATTTTTGTATCCATTTTTTTTATGATTTTTTCGGCTGTACGGAAGGGGTCGTCAAGGCTTTCGAGGAACACACATCCCATTAGATTTATTACTCCTACTTGTATGCGTCCGAGGTCATATATTACGAAGCCCTTACCAGGAGTTGTACTTTCGGGATAATTAGCCGGTCTGAGCAGGAAACAGGAATTATCGTAGTAAGAGTAAGATTCCTTTCTGCGGAAGCTATGGTTGCCTCCTGTGATAACATCAACGCCGCTATTAAATATAAAGTCTGCGGAAGCCGGAGTTATTCCATTTCCATCTGCTGAGTTTTCCCCGTTTGCGATAACCATATCTATCATTTCAGTTTTCTTCAGATAAGGCAGCTTCTTTCTAAGAAATCTACTTCCTACGCTTCCGACTATATCACCGATCGCAAGTATTCTCATTTTGCTCCTCCTGTCTTTTCTTTACATTTTCTTCATTCCACTTACTATTGTAATTCTATTTCTTCCAATTGTCAAGGCGCAGTGCCT
>CACZSM010000279.1 GCA_902783815.1 uncultured Ruminococcus sp. | reverse complement strand
TATGCTGCATTGATCGGTTCGTAAACAATCTTTACCGCCCCGTCAGGAGTAAACCTGACGGGGTGAATTGTCGCCCACCTAAAAAAATACGGTTTCACACTGGTATTATGTACATCAATGATAAAACTGAGGTGGATAATTGCATTAATTGAATAAATATTTCTTTTGTAAACTGCTTAAGTTTGTATTATTGTAATGTTGTTTTTTCTCTTAAAATGAATTATAATGATGTTATAAGAATGGGAGGCTTGTACCCGTGTGGTACCAGATATCACCAGTCGCTTTGTTCATAATTCATCTGACGGGAGGGAGAGCCGATGCTCGGCAAAAATGTTACAATAGAAGTTTTCGGCACTCTTGCCGAAAGACGACTGTATTCCGGAAATATAGTCGGCAGCTGCGATATGCGTAGGGTGTATATCATTACTAACCATGAGATCCACGGCGAGATCGACTGTACAATAATCGCCGCCGCAACAGGCGATACAAGCGCTCAGACAAGACTTATCGCTTCTCCGGAAAATGAGGTCTTCTATGAACCGGAAATTATAGAACGACTGGAACATACATCTATCAACTTCCGTAAAATAACCTGTATTTATGAGAAATCCTGCGGAGCCGTTATTTATAGACAAAATGACCGCAAGGATATAAAAATACTTCTCGTAAAAAACCATAACGGCAAGTGCTGGACATTCCCTAAAGGCCATATCGAAAGCGGAGAAAGTGAACAACAAACGGCTCTCAGAGAAATAAAAGAGGAAACTGGCCTTACAGTAACAATAATACCTGGGTTCCGACAGATAAGCAGCTACCGCCCATTTGGTAAAATACGCAAAACTGCTGTGTTCTTCCTTGCAAAAGCAGAAAAAAGTATAGTCAGCGTACAACAGGCTGAAATAGATTATTACTTGTGGGTAACAGTAGATGAGGCAATGCAGATGTGCCGTCACGAAAATGATACAAATATCCTCAGAGAAGTCCGTAAGATACTCTATAAGAAAATGAAAAACGGAGCGTAAAATCATAGAAGGTATATTTTCACGGAAATATACCTTCTATGTGTGTAAAGGGAACCTCCGAAAACCTCCTTCACGATAATTTTGCTGTCATTTTTCCCGTATGCTTTACAGTATTACTGCGGCTTTACGCCTCGCCTACAAAAAATTTACGGATGCAAACTGATTCGTCTCCCGGTTTTCAGAGAACCTATAAAGAAAACAAATTTGCAGACCATAACAATATACTGATATTCTAAAAATTAATCCCGGAGGAAACAAATACATGAAAATAATAGATATATTGAAGGATCATAAAATGTCACTGTCATTTGAGGTCTTTCCGCCAAAACAGGAAACTGCTTTTGAAAGCGTAAAAACTGCAACTGAGGAGATCGCAGAATGTAAACCCTCATTCATGAGCGTTACTTACGGCGCTGGAGGAGGTACAAGCCGCTATACTCTCGAAATTGCAAGAAATATAAAGGATCGCTTCGGAGTGCCTACTCTTGCACATCTTACCTGTGTTTCGTCAACAAAGGAAACCGTCGAAAAGCAGATAGACGCTATGGTAAATGCAGGTATAAAAAATGTAATGGCTCTGCGCGGTGACCTTACCCCTGAACTTGAAAAAACTGACCGTTCAAAATGGGCGTATCAGTATGCGATCCAGCTTATCCGGGAACTAAAGGAAAGCAACAGGGATTTCTGTATCGGAGCAGCCTGCTATCCGGAAATACACCCCGAAAGCCCGGATCAGAAACAGGATATACTGCACCTTAAAGAAAAGGTCGATGCCGGCGCAGACTTCCTTACAACACAAATGATATTTGACAATAACCTGTTTTTTAATTTTATGTACAAGCTCCGTGAGGCAGGCGTAACAGTACCTGTAATACCCGGAATAATGCCTATAACCAATGCAAAACAGGTGGAAAGAGCAATAAAGCTTTCCGGATCGTTTATGCCACAAAGATTCAAAAGCATTGTTGACTACTTCGGCTCGGATCCCGATGCAATGAAGCAGGCAGGTATTGCCTACGCTACAGACCAGATAATCGACCTGTATGCAAACGGCATAACTAATGTCCATGTATATTCGATGAATAAGCCGGATGTCGCAAAGGCTATCCTTGACAGGCTTTCAGATATACTTGGAAAGGATTTTAACAGATAAAGGGTGATTCTTCTGGATATCAGAGTAATTATACTGTCTTTCAGCACTGTCCTGATAATGGAAATGATTACGATAATGCTTATTGCAAAACCACGGCTGAAAAGACTCCAGGGTACAAAACTGATGCCTGATGAAGCTATAGCAAAAGCACATCTTGCAGGTATCACTTCAAAGGATAAGGATGAAAACGGAGAAATTGTTTCAGCAGCAGTATATGAATGGGAATATAAGGGCAAAAAACATAAATGTACAAAATATGCTCCGGCAGCCGGCGGAGCAGCGGCAAATTTTCCGATAGAAACTGAAATTACAATAAATAAAAGATCCGGTAAGGTCATTGTACCCCGTACTAAAGAACAAAAGATCAGACTTGTACTCCTGTGTACTGTACTGTCGTTTGCATCCGGTATATTAGCCGGATATATCGCTTGGCTGTTTGTATGACCACTGTAATAATATCAAAGGCTGTGAAGAAATTGTCACTTCTTCACAGCCCTTTTTTACTGTTATTCTGTCCTGAATGTAAATTTGCCGTCCTCGAATCCGCAGATGAGGTGATCTCCGCTCTTCAGTGAACCGTCAAGCATCTTCTCTGATATCGGATCCTCGATCTTCGTCTGTATTGATCTTTTCAGCGGTCTTGCACCGTAAATATCGTCAAAGCCGTCTGCGGCTGCTGCCTTTACCGCATCATCCGTAAACTCGGCATCTATTTCAAGCTCCTTCAGCCGCAGTGAAAGATCTCCAAGCATATTACGGGCTATCCGGCATATATTGTCCTCCGTCAGCTTATTGAATACTATTATGTCATCCACTCTGTTCAGGAATTCCGGCTTGAAAAGCTGTTTAAGCTCTCCGAGTACATTTTCCCTCATTCTTTCGGCGTCTGCGGAGTTATCACTTACAGGCGAAAATCCCAGACTTTTCTGCTTTTCCGTTATCAGCCTTGCACCAACATTTGATGTCATTATAATTATCGTATTGCGGAAATTGATATGCCGTCCCTGACTGTCCGTAAGTCTGCCGTCATCAAGTATCTGCAAAAGCATATTGAATACATCAGGATGAGCCTTTTCTATCTCATCAAAAAGTATTACTGAATACGGTCTCCGGCGCACAGCCTCTGTAAGCTGTCCGCCCTCGTCAAAGCCTACATATCCCGGAGGAGATCCTATCAGCTTGGAAACTGTATGCTTTTCCATGAATTCAGACATATCAAGCCTTATCATGGATGTTTCATCACCGAATATCGCTCCGGCAAGTGCCTTTGTAAGCTCTGTTTTTCCTACGCCCGTAGGCCCCAGGAAAATAAACGATCCTATGGGTCTGTCCGGATCCTTCAGACCGACTCTTCCTCTGCGTATTGCCCTTGAAACAGCAGTAACAGCTTCATCCTGACCGATTATCCTCTCGTGCAGTATGCTTTCAAGCTCCAGAAGACGGCGGCTTTCCTCCTTTGTCAGCTGTACTACGGGTATTCCTGTCCAGCCGGAAACTATCTGCGCGATATCCTCAACATTTACCTCTCCGTCAAGGTGAGCATTTTTCTGCTCCCAGCTTTGTTTTTTATCCTCAAGCTCCCTGCGCAGCTTTTTCTGTTCATCCCGTATCCCGGCAGCTCTCTCAAAATCCTGATTATTGACAGCCTCCGCTTTTTCCTCTTCAAGCTGTTTTATCCTGTTTTCCATTTCTTTGAGATCATCCGGAGCAGTATAGGCTCTCAGCCGTACTCTTGATGCAGCCTCATCAATAAGGTCAATAGCCTTATCCGGAAGGAATCTGTCGGCAATATACCTTGCGGACAGCTTTACGGCTGATTCTATAGCCTCATCAGTTATCCTCACCTTATGATGAGCCTCATATTTATCCCTCAGACCCTTCAATATGCAGACGGCCTCCTCCTCAGTCGGTTCACCTACATTTACAGGCTGAAAGCGTCTTTCAAGCGCCGGATCCTTTTCTATATATTTGCGGTACTCATTTATAGTTGTAGCGCCTATGACCTGAAAATCTCCTCTTGCAAGGGACGGTTTAAGGATATTTGCCGCATCAGATGAACCCTCAGATGCGCCCGTACCTATTATTGTATGAAGCTCATCTATAAAAAGAATTATATTGCCGGCGTTTTTTACTTCATCAATTACAGAGCTTATCCTGTCCTCAAATTCACCGCGGTATTTTGTACCGGCGACCATACCCGTAAGATCAAGTGAGATAATGCGTTTATCCTTCAGCGGTTCAGGGACATTACCGCCTGCTATCATAAGTGCAAGACCCTCTGCGATAGCTGTTTTACCCACTCCCGGTTCACCGATAAGACAGGGATTATTTTTTGTACGCCTTGAAAGTATCTGTATAACTCTTTCAATTTCCTCATGACGACCTATAACTGGATCTATCTGACCTTTTTGAGCCTGTTTTGTAAGGTCAACTCCATATTTATCAACATTGGCAGATGCTGTATCAGATCTGCCGTGATCTTTTTTAGCCTCGGGAGCTTTATTTCCCGTACTGCCGAAAAGCTCATTCAGGGACATAGTAAGATCATCCGCATCGATATCCGCTTCATCAAGGAACCTGACGGCATAGCAATCCTTATCGGAGAGCAAAGCAAGCAGCAGATGCTCCGTACCCACATAGCCGCTGCCCATTTTTGAAGCACTCAGGGCAGCATATTCAAGCAGTCTTTTTGTACGGGGAGTGAAGTCCTCCGGAGTAAGTCTGCGTACTGACAGGCTGGTGCTGTCGGAGAACTCCCTGATAAGATCCTCTATCATACTTTCGCTGATACCGGCATCACGCAGAATTTTTCCGGCAGCGCCGTTTTTTTCTCTCACAAGACCAAGAAGTATATGTTCGCTGCCAACATAATTCTGGTGCATATTTTCAGCTGCGCTGATCGCAAGATTCAGGGCAATAATAGCTTTTTCCGTAAAACCCTTAAATACAAACATGGGCTTTCCTCCTTTTCCTTTTTACGGGGTTCTCTTAAAACCTGGACACGGATCAATTTCCCTCCGTCATTTTCACGGAAATCAATTTTCAAAAAATCGAGGAATACAGGCAACGAAATGGCGGCAAAGCCGCAATGCTTTGGACAGCATATCTTACT
>CACZSM010000278.1 GCA_902783815.1 uncultured Ruminococcus sp. | reverse complement strand
AGACCATTCGGGTCATTCTTCGGGAGTACGAGATACGGAAGGAGGTAGTCGTTCCAGATCCACATTGCATTAAGTATAGCGACTGTGATCGCCGACGGCTTCATTATCGGGAAAACGATACGGAAGAAAGTCCTGATCGTTCCGCAGCCGTCGATCATGGCGGCCTCCTCAATTTCCAGAGGCACCGATTTGACGAAGCCGGCAAACATAAATACCGACAGGCCTGCGCCGAATCCGAGGTATATAACGATAATACCCCATATACTGTCAAGATGCAGCTGATTCGTGATATATGCCAAAGGATACATTACCATCTGGAAAGGCACGATCATTGAGCAGGCAAAGAGAAGATACATCAGTTTCGTGTACCAGGTCTTTACTCTTGTTATGTACCATGCGCACATAGAGGTTGCAAGCACAAGTACGATAACTGATCCGACAGTTACGATAAGTGAATTGATAAACGAAGGCAGGAAGTGGATATCTTCCATACCCCAGATATAGTTACCAAATACAACGATCTCATTTGTATCGACATCGCGCGGAAGGTTACTCTCATTCGGAAAAGCAAAAGCATCCTCAAGAATAAAGTTCTTGGATTTGAAGCTGTTTACGATGACCAATACTATCGGCACAAGGAACAGCAATGCGATAACGACAAGGATAATGAATTTGACCCAGTCTCCGCCCTTCATGGGCTTACTGAACTTCTTTTTACTTTCCTTGAGCTTATCCATCTCCATCTTTATTCTCTTCTGTTCATTCTCCTTTTCGACGCCCTCCTTGAATTTTCTCCATTCAGAGGAGTCAGTTGCATCAACATACTCACTTGATCCAACAGGAGAAGTTCTGACCTCATCAGCCATCAGCTCTCCACCTCCTTACTTCTTGTCAGATAAAGCTGTGTGAGAGCGATAGCTGCGACAAGAATAGAGAATATTACCGCCTTTGCCTGACCTATGCCGTGGTAGAAGCTCTTACCCTGTTCATAAGTCTTAACGATATCAAGCGCTACCATTCTGGTCTGACCTGCCGGCATACCATCTGTAAGGGAGTAGTTCTGGTCATACAGTCTGAACGAGTTTGTCAGAGTGAGGAACAGACAGATAGTAATTGAAGGCATGATCTGCGGAAGAGTTACATTAAAGAGTTTCTGTGCCTTTGTTGCGCCGTCGATATCGGCAGCCTCAAGAAGGTCAGGGGATACATTCTGGATACCTGAGATGTAAATTATCATCATATATCCTATCATCTGCCAGTTCATAAGTATAACAAGACCCCAGAAGCCGTAATCAGCATTATTCTGCATAACGCCAAGACCGAGCGCCTTAAGTAAGCCATTAATTATCATCTGCCAGATATAACCAAGTACAACGCCGCCTATGAGGTTAGGCATAAAGAACACTGTACGGAAAATATTTGTACCCTTTAGTGACTTTGTAAGCATTGATGCGAGGAAAAATGCCACAACATTGATAGTTAATACTGACACTATAGTAAACTTTGTAGTAAACCACAGCGCAGGCAGGAATGTCTTGTCTCCGATATTTTCAAATTTGCCCAATCCGAAAATATACAAATAGTTATCAATTCCGACGAACTCCGGATTTGATATTGACTGATACTTACAGAATGAAAGGTACAGTCCCATAAAGAACGGAGCAAGAAATGCTATTACGAAAGCCGCAAATGTTGGCAGTGCAAACAGAGGAAACCATTTTTTTACAACTTTGCCCATATGTCCTCCTTTTCTTTTGACAGCAAATCCCTCCCACCCTCATGGGTCAGGAGGGATGCGATTCATGTTTCAGACATCAAGTCAATTTGTCACTGACTTATTCTGCAACCTTTGCCAGCTCACGCTCTGTCTTCCAGTTATCCTTAGCAGCTGTAACTACATCGTCCCAGCTCTTCTGATCCTGTACATAGAGGAGGAGGTCGCCGCCGAAGTTGCTCTTCCAGCCTTCTGACGGGATACCAGCAAATGTCCACTTAGCTGATGTATAGCCATCTTTAGCCATCCAGTTCAGTACTTCCTTTGCAAGCGGATCTGATGGTTTCTCATCGTCGCCGAAGCTTGAGAACGGAGCCATGAAGCCGAGGTCATTTATAACTGCATTCTTGCCGTAGTCGCTTGTGAACAGCCACTCAAGGAAATCGATAGAAGCCTGCTGTGTAGCTGCATCTACCTTGCTGTTGATTGCGAAGAAGTTTTCTGTACCTACGCAGAGACCCTGTGTTTCTTCGCCGCTTACGCCTGTATAGATCGGCATGAACTTAATGTCTTCTTCCTTAACTGTGTTGCCTGCAACACCGCTGATCTGACCCCAAGCCCAGTTACCGTTCTGTACCATTGCACACTTGCCAAGTGCAAACTCTGACATTGAGTCATCAACTGACTTTGCGCCGAGGTCTGCCTTATTTGTGCAGGAGTTATTTGTGTAGAGATCAAAGATATTCTTATAGTTGTCTGCAAATGTAAAGTTAAGTTCAGCTGCGTTTACGCAGTTTGTGATCGGGTCGCCGCCGTCCTTGAACTCATAGTAGAGCGGGAGGTTCATAAGGTGGGTCTGCCATCTCCAGTCATCGCCTGACTTAAGTGATGTTGAACCGAATACGCCTTCGATACCGAGGTCAGCCTTCTTAGCTGTCATATCCTCAACAACTTCCTTAAGTTTTGCAAAGTTGTTGATCTCATCCATTGAAGCAGCCTTTGCTCCGTCAGTTGAGAAGTACTTTGTCATTATTGCGTTATTGTAGATGATACCATAGCCTTCAACTGCATACGGAACACCATATACGCCGTCGCCGCTTGTAACTGCAAGAGACTTATCTGTAACGAGGTCATAGAGCTTTGTTGCCTTAAGATCTGCGCAGAAGTCCTTCCAGTTCTCATAGCCAACAGGACCATTGATCTGGAATATTGTCGGAGGCTCATTCTTTTCCATTTCAACGCTGAGGGTCTTCTCATACTCACCTGATGCAGCTGTTACAACTTTTACTTCAACGCCCTTTTCCTCCTTGTACTTATCAGCGATTGCCTTGTACTTATCGGAGATCTCAGGTTTGAAGTTAAGGAAGTAGATGCTCTTTACCTCGGAGGTATCAACAGAAGACTGGCCGACTACCGGAGCCTGGGACTCAGAGTCTGATTTGCTGCCGCCTGATGAACCGTTGTTATTACATGCAGCAAGTGCGCCTACTGCCATTCCGCCTGCGAGCAAGCAAGCGAGGACCCTTTTAAAATTTTTCATAATGATTGCCAACTCCTTTATAAGAATAAAATTAAGAATTGATTACCGGAACCGGATAATCCCGACACTGTCCCGGCAATATCCTAGACCTATAATAACATCATTTTCCAAATTTATCAATAGTTTTTTCGTTATATTTTTTAAAAAACCTTTACAATTTTTAAACTATTTGTCAGAAAGTGACAATCTCTGTTACTTTTTTAAAGAAATACCTTCCTGTGAGATTCTGAGTGATCCACAAAATACACAGGAAGGCAAATAATTTATCGGGTTCTCTGAAAGCCGGGACACGAATCAGTTTGCGTCCGTAAATATTTTCGTATGCGTGGCGCAAAGCCGCAGTAATACTGTAAGCATACGGGAAAATTGACAGCAAAATGTTCGTGAAGCAGGTTTTCAGAGGTTCCCTTATTATTCAGTTTTCTTTTTGTCGTCCGGATCCTTTTTGTCCTTATCAACGGCAGTATCTGTTTCAGCCGGGTTCAGATTATTTTCACAAACAGGCGCTTCTTCTTCCAGCAGGAAATCTCCCTCCTCGATAAGCGCCAGACACGCATCCACGACCTCCGGACTAAGCTGAGTTCCGGAGCATCTTTTTATTTCTGCTACAACATCCTCCAGCTTCATCTTTTTTCGATATGGTCTTGTTGAATACATAGCATCAAAGGTATCCGCTACAGCTATCATCCTGCCTATCTCAGGTATCTCATCACCCTTAAGTCCATTCGGATATCCTTTTCCGTCAATTCGCTCATGGTGACTTCCTGCACCTATTGCAAGCTCCGGAGCTATTGTTATCTCCTTCAATATCTCATATCCCCTCTGCGAATGGCTTTTCATGATCTTATATTCCTCATCATTAAGCCGGCCAGGTTTATTCAGTATATTATCCGGAATACTGATCTTTCCTATATCATGCAGAAGTGCTATGCTGTAAATCTTTTCGATCTCATCTTCACTCTTGCCCAGTTTTCTTGCCAGCTTTGCCGTATATTGTGCAACACGGAATGAATGTCCGTTTGTATAGGCGTCCTTCATATCTACACATTTCGCAAATGCGTTTGTCATCTCATTAACGAGCTTTTTATTCTTCTCATGCTCCTTTATGAGTTTTTTGGTCTTTATCCTGAAATACAGCATTACTCCAAATGCCATTATCAGACCTGCCGCAATGACTGTGACTATCCTGAACCATAAAGTCTCATATATTGCTTTCGACTTTATTATTCTGATATTAACGCTCTTTTCGACTTTTCCGGTCATTGTATCTATTATCGACAAATGGAATGTATAAGTGCCTCCACGGAGGTTCGTATATGTTATATATTCCATATCCTGCTTTGTGACACTTATCGGAGTATCCTCAAAACCCTCAAGGTAATACTGCATATGAGGATTATTAAGTGAATATGTAAAGGCATTTGCATAGATCGTTATTCTTTTGCAGTCCGCAGGAATAACTATCTCCTTATTATCAGGAACCGTCATAAGCTCGTCATCTACCGTGACATACGGTATGCCGAGCCTTATTTTGCTGTTGGTCTCAAGCGTATCATTGACATTTATCCTGTTTACACCGGTTGATGACGCAATATACAGATCTCCGTTATCCGATTGTTCGCTGTATGAATTTACAGTCGCCGCACTTGGGAGTCCGCAGTTCATGTCGTAGAGCATATAGTCTATCTTCTCATCCTTAAGCATATCACTCTTCTTAACAACATATATGCCATTGCTGCTCAGTACCCATAATCTCTGATAATCGTCAAAATACACATCAAAATTATTTGAATAAGGGAAGTTGTTTATAGTCGTTATTTTATCATCCCTCATATAGCCTATACTATTGCTTGTTATTATCCAGTAAAGATCCTCCGAGGGATCCTTTGTTATCCTTAGTATTACCTCTGATCTCAGTCCGTCATCGTGTCCGAGCCTTGCAACCTTTTTACCATCAAATACATATATTCCATCTCCGTCGCTGCCGAAGTACAGTCTGCCGTCAGGTGCCTCTGCAATACTGAGTATTTCCGGGTTATTGATACCCTGTTCCCTGCCGTAGCTTGCTGTCACCTTTCCGTTTGATATTATATTCACTCCGCCGCTTGTCGCAACAGCAACACTTCCGTTTGAAAGCATCTGCACCATTCTTACACGATTGGATAGTATCCCTTTCTCTTCATTGAAATTGATATAACTGTCCTTTTCCGGGTCGTAGCATATCAGTCCATATGAACTGTATGTACACAACCACAGCTTTCCTGTACTATCCTTCTTTATGCACCTTATCCTTATACCTTCAAGAAGCTCTGTCAGCTTATTTTTTTTCAGATTGTATTTCGAGTCGATCACAAGCAATCCACTGTCAGTCGCACAGTAAAGATCCTCCCCTGAAAGACAGGTCGCATTCACTACCTTTGCATCCAGTCTGCCTGCATGGAAAACATCAAAAAAGCGATTCGGTACACACTTCATAACTCCCTGTCTTGATGAACAGAACCACATATTCATCTCATAATCCATCATCATGCAGTCAACGGAATTATTCATCGGGGTATTATCCAGCCTATGAAAATTACTGTTATTATCAAAATAGCCTATTCCCTTATCAGCGCAGAGCCAGACATCCTCATTTATCTTGATTATCTGATTGACCTCACCCATTGATCCGGTATCCATTACCTTAAATGTGCTTATCTCATCCTTAAGATCACCGTACAGAACCTTTGAATTATGTGTTCCGAGATATACCTTGCCTACATTATCCGGATCGGGAAATATTGATGTCAACACTCCATTCTCTTCGTTTTCATAAAGATAACAGCCTGTCACGTTTTTATTCTCGATCGTGAACAACATTCCGTTAAGCGTGATCCCGTATATTATACCCTCATATCCCATTACAAGATCACAGACATATTCCTTGTTTATCTGTGGATCATCTATCGCATGAAGCTCATCATTCTTATCTATGTAAGCCAGACCCATTGTTGTGGCAACAATAATATCACCATTGGTATCCTCGGAGATCTTCCTTATAGAATAGGAATTCAGTCCGGAATCCCTGTCGTAGAATTCAAAGGTCGTTCCCTTCATTACTGCGATGCCATTGTCATTCGTTCCTATCCAGAGTCTCCTCCGGGAGTCAAAATACAGGCTGACTACACTTGATATTCCTGTAGAGGAATCATATCTGTAGAATGAATTGCCGTCATAGCGGACAAGTCCGCTGTATCCGCCGATCCAGATAAATCCGTCTTCCGACTGTGCGATCGCATTTGCCTCAGAAGTCGGCAGACCGCTTGTCTTATCGTACAAAACAGGAGTAAAAACTGTTTCATAGTCAATGCTTTCATGCTGACTGTCCGTATCAACTGCTACCGCGCATAGGCATGGTGACATTACCAATACAGCTGCAGTTATAACAGAAATAAAAAACTTCACCAGACTGCGTTTTATTGTGGATCTAAGGCTGAATTCTTTTTTCATGATACATCCTCCGCAAAGCATAATTACAACATAACCCATTATATTATACATTACACATTACAAAAATTCAATACCTTTCCAGCGCCGGCGCAGTGCCTGCGCTGTCAATATTTCTCCTACGCAGCTTCTAAAACTCAACTTTAGCTATTAACATACATAATTCTTTCTGTGTCCGTTAATTTCTCCATGTCGGCATCCGCCGACAATGCCGCTTTGCGGTTCTTAAATAAACAAAATAAAATTAGCTGAGCGCGGTCTTGCTT
>CACZSM010000277.1 GCA_902783815.1 uncultured Ruminococcus sp. | reverse complement strand
TTATCTATGACAGGGAGCTTGGAAGCTGTATGCGTGATGTTGATATTACCTCCGCCGGCGCCGCTGCTGTCCTCACTGCAATGGCAAGGGAGGCTCTCGCTGCTGTTCCACAAGCGGAAATTACTGATCTTTCGATCTCAGACAATACAGTCATTGTAACTGTAAGGATCAATGACTCGGATCACATTATTACTATAGGAGGCTTTGTATAATGGCGCGAAGCTATGACGAAATACTTGAAACAATGAGAAATGCCTACTATCAGCAGGCTGGCGTCTTGCCGCAAAGATGCGGCGATACCGATATTAAACTAAGACTGCTTGCCGGGGAGCTTTACAGTCTTTGTACCAATATCGAATGGTTGAAAAAACAAATGTTCCCCACAACTGCTTCCGGAAGTCAGCTCGATCTCCATGCAGAACAAAGAGGTCTTACCCGTCTGCCGGGAAGCAAGGCAACAGGGCTTATCATCTTTTCTCTCAATATGCCCCTTGACCACGATCTTTTGATCCCACAGGGTACTGTCTGTACAACTGCGGATGGCTCTGTCAACTTCATTACCTCACAAAACGGTACTATCTCAGCTGGTACTACCTCTACCTACATATCCTCGGAGGCTCAGTTCAGCGGCAAACAGTATAATGTCGCTCCGGGGGCTGTCAAATCTGTTGTTACCAGCTTTTCTGTCGGGCTGTCGGTACAGAATTCGACTCCTTTTTCCGGCGGTACGGATGATGAATCCGATGATGAGCTGAGAGCAAGAATAATGGATCATATGAAAAATATATCTAACGGCATCAATAAACAATACTATATCGACCTCGCAAGAAGTCTGGATGGGGTTTATTCTGCTCAGGTGACAGAAAATACCAATACTCATGCTGTGACTGTCTATGTTGCGGACAGGGGCGGAAGAACAACTGATGCTGTCCTTGCTCAGGCTGCGGCTCTTATCAACAGCAACAGACCACTTGGCTTGAATATTCAGGTCAGTCATCCACAAGTTATGAACTGCGAAGTTACCGTCAGCATAAAGCCTGCCGATAACTATACCTTCACTCAGGCTCAGAATAATGTCACGGAGGCTATTGAGGATATGTTCGATGATCTCGAGGTGGGGCAGGGTATCACTCTTGCTCGTCTTGGCTCTGTTATTATCGGTGCGGAGGGCGTTGCAAATTATTCCTTTGGCTCTTCTATGGCGGATAAGCCGGCTAATGACGGTTTCCTCTGGTACAAGGGCACTGTTACCATAACTGAAATGACTTGATACGGGAGGTTTGTTATGACTGCATTACAATCACTTACCCGTAAACTGCAAAATACCCGTCTGTATGATACAAGCGGCGGTTCCTACCTCTATGCTGAGCTTTTTGCTTTTTCCGCAGGCTTGCAGCTTTTTTATGATGATCTTGCTCAAATTGAAAAGGAAATGTTTGTCCTGACGGCTGAAAATGAGGGTCTGGAAATATATGAAAGGCTGATGTCTGTACAGAACACAGACACCAGCCTGTCCGGCAGAAGAAACAGTATCACAACTGCTCTTTCTCTTTGCTCCGCAGATTACAATGCTGCGGGCATGAATAAGCTGCCAGGTCTTTTCAATATCAGCGGAGCTTTTACCGAATCCGGACAGAACTCTCTCACATTTACGCATACGGGTCAGATAGATCAGGATATTTTACCACTTATTGCCTCTCAGATGGCAAGATATACTCCCTGCGGAGTAAATTTTCAGTTCGTATAGAAAATGAAAACCGGCTGCCTGCACTACACAGACAGCCGGTCATTTCTTTTACTTTTCAAGCTTTGCCTGACTCTGGATTACTCCTTTGAAGAAGCCTTCTTTGTCATAACAACAGCTGTGCCGAGTGATGCAAGAACTGCGCCTACGAGTGCAACAGCAGATGTAGCGTCGCCTGTCTCAGGGCTGCTCTTGTCCTCAGATGACTCGTCAGCAGGCTTGGACTCCTCGTCCTTTGAAGCCTCGTCCTTTGAAGCCTCTTCCTTAGATGCTTCTTCCTTTGAAGCCTCTTCCTTTGAAGCCTCTTCCTTTGAAGCCTCATTACCTGCAGCAGCTGCGCCGCCCTTTTCTACAGTATGATGTACATACCATGTGATCGGATCCTCAGGATCGCCGCCGTCATCCGGATGAGCCTGTGTGGTATCGAATGTTACATGAATTGTAACTCTGTCGCCAACTGCAACATCCTCAACGAGCATATTTGTCTGGCTGTTGAATGTACGGCCGTAGTCTTCCTCATAATCGCCCCAGCTTTCGTCCCAGCTGCCGTCGCAGCGAACCTTGTACTGGATACCAAACTTACCGGTCTTTTTCTTATCTGACTCAAGCTCAGAGATCATCGCCTCTGTAACGCTGTCGATAACGATATCGCCAGTGTAAACGCCGTTGCCGTTATCAGTCATCTCAACATCAGCTGATTCCTTGCCCCAGTCATTGAAAGATCCGCAAAGACCTACCTTCTTGCCTGCAAGATCAGCTCTGCTTGCTAACTGAGAACCAGCGCTTGCTGTAACAGCTGTTGCAGCAGCAACTGCTGAAACCATAGCAGCTGCAAGAGCTACACTAAGAACCTTTGACTTGTTCATTTTAAAAATCCTCCTAAAGATTTATTAAAACCTTTTCATAAAGGTTTCATTATCTCGATTATACTATGTTTTTCCCAAGAAATCAAGCAATTTTTTATTCTTTTGCTTGGAAACATCAGCCATTCAGTACACTTGTGCATAAGAATTTCACATTATTCAATTATGTCATTTTACACAATCAATAATTTGTATAAATAGTTTAAAAACTTTTATGCAAATAGTATAATATCTTTGTATTTTACAATTCCGATGGCAAATTCCGACAGTTTTTCTGCTGTTTTTATGTAACTTCCTACAAAGTTTTATTTTCTATTTTGTGCATAAAGCAAAATACTTTATTTTTGTTACAAGTTTGTAACACAAGTAACAAATATAATTAATAATTTTCGTAATTTCATTGTGCAAATTGCACAATCTGGGTTGACGGTGCGTTACCACGCCGGAGTGCGACCAAAGGCTTGACCGAAACTTTTGCCTTTTTGTTGGCTATTTTTCTTTTAAAGGGAGTTGAATTCCGTGATCTTCTTCTCCAGTCCGGCTGCATCAAGACCAAACTCTGCAAGAAGTCCTGTTGCAGGACCGCTGTGTCCGAAAGTGTCCTCAACACCTATCCGATATACCGGTACCGGACAGCTCTCCGCTGTTACTGCTGCAACTGCTTCTCCGAGTCCGCCGATTATATTATGCTCCTCAACTGTAATTATCTTTCCGGTTTCCTTTGCTGCCTTTATGATAATATCCTTGTCGATCGGCTTTATTGTGTGCATATTTATCAGCCTTGCATTTATTCCCTTCTCTTTCAGCGCCCTTACTGCTTTGAGTGCTTCATATACTACAAGTCCGGTTGCGATGACTGTAACATCACTGCCCTCCTCCAGTGTTATTCCCTTACCTATTGTAAAGCTGTAGGTTTCGGGATCATTGAAGCTGTCTATTGCAAGTCTGCCGAGCCTTATATACACCGGACCTTTATACTCATACGCTGCCTTTGTTGCTGCCATCATCTCATAGTGATCCGCCGGGTTGAGTATCACCATTCCAGGTATTGTCCTCATAAGCGCAAGATCCTCACAGCACTGATGTGTTGCTCCGTCCTCGCCGACTGATATTCCTGCATGAGATCCTGCTATTTTTACATTAAGGTGCGGATATCCGACAGAATTTCTTACCTGTTCATATGCTCTGCCAGTTGCGAACATTGCAAATGATGCTGCAAACGGTACCTTTCCTGCTGCTGCAAGTCCTGCTGCCACGCCTATCATATTTCCCTCTGCTATTCCGCAGTCAAAGAAGCGCTCTGGATACGCCTTTTTGAATATATCCGTCTTTGTTGCTGCTGCAAGATCGGCATCAAGTACAACTATATCATCATGTTCCTTTGCAAGCTCGCAAAGTGCCATTCCAAAGCTTTCTCTTGTTGCTATTTTTTTACTCTCTGCCATAATTATGCCTCCAATGCTTTCAACTGTTCGTTAAGCTCATCCACAGCCTCT
>CACZSM010000276.1 GCA_902783815.1 uncultured Ruminococcus sp. | reverse complement strand
TTACTGCCGGAGTGCGACCAAAGGCTCTGCCTTTGGAAACCGCAAGCCTTTGAAAAGGCTTGACCGAAACTTTTGCCTTTTGTTCCCGTTTGTTACACATGTCAAAGAAGCAAGACCGCGCCCGACCAATTTTCGTTTGCTGGTCAGAGCGGAGCGCAGCGAGCGACTATCGCGAATTTGTCCAGTGCGGTCACGCACCAGGCGCCGGTGGCGCATGGTGTTGAATTTTTCGGAAGAATGGTATATAATATATGATAGGAGATGTGAGATGTTGTATAATGTCTGAAATAGTAATCTGAATACGGAGGATAGCACATGAAAAGGGTTTTTTGTTTTGTTGCAGCGGCAGTGACCGCTTCTGCAGTGATAATGTCAGGCTGTTCGGATTTTGACTTCAATCCAGTGGGAAAATGGACACTTTCCGAGAATAATCTTTATGTCGGGGATGACCTTGTGGATCATATGGATAAGGGTAGTTTCATATATGAAACAAATTATGTGATGGAAAAATGCGGTACGGGATATATTCTTGTCAGCGGCGAAAGAATGAGAGATTTTACATATGAGTACGAAAAAAATTCCGTAACAATACATATCAATGAAAAAGGTCAGGCTGTAGTAGATCTGAAATTAGATGTTTCAGACGACGGTAAGACACTTACCAGAGCCGATATGCAGAGATACCTTGATGAAGATGGAAATAATGTTGTATGCAGGGAAGAATATGTATTTGAGAGGGAATGACAGGAGGTTATCGCTATGAATAAAATGAAATCAATGTTCTTTGTATTGATTGGTGTAATAATAGCAGTAGCAGTTATGGGGATAGCGTTCAATCTTACAAAAAAAGATATCGGCAGCCAGAATGATAGTCAGTCATCCGAACAAAGCAGTGTTTCCACAGAAGAAATTACGGATGAAGAGGAAGAAGATATCGAAATAAAACAGCCATTCGTATTTATGGAAATGAACTATAAAGAGGATGCAGTAGAGGGTAGTCTGATAGACTGTTTCGGACAAAGATATAGTGTCCGATTAGAGGGAGTCGATGAGGAAATATCGCCGGAAGAATTTTATGTGCAGGCTCGCAGTCAGTACCTGAACTCCGACCCGGAGCAGCTGATACCCCAAAGTGATATCAAGATGCTCTATAAAAAGATACTCTACATAAACAGTAATTTCGGCTATGAGATATCAGATGAGAAATCAGATGATGAATATGCGCTTTACTGCATAAGAAAGATAGGAACAGAGGAATTCATCGAAGTATATTATACAGGAGAATATACAGAATTGCCGACAGGAAAGGATATCAGGGAGATATATAATTATTTCATGGATCTAAACGGTCAGCCTGAGCGCAAACTGTCTGTAGAGGAACCAGAAGAAAGCGTTGTCAGTGAAAGCAGTACAAAGGACAGAAGCGATACAAATAAAAAAAGAGAAAGCAGTGTTGCAGCAGAAAGTTCAGCGCCTGAAGTAATAGATTACAGAGATGGTACAGGAAAAGCACTTTCTGACTAAGTGATAAAAAAACCGGTGGCTGTATAAAAAGCCGCCGGTGAATTTTTTTATCTGTCTGAAAGAGGGATATAATTTGTTCTGTCGTGCACATTCATGTAAGCAGGTCTTATGATCTTACTTGGATTTACAAGTTCTTCTATGCGGTGAGCAGACCATCCGGCTATTCTTGCAATTGCAAAAATAGGCGTAAAGAGCTGAGTAGGCAGTCCGAGCATATTATAGACGAAACCGCTGTAGAAATCTACATTTGCGCTGACACCCTTATATATTCTGCGTTCCTCAGCGATGACCTCAGGCGCAAGGCGTTCTACAAGTGAATATAGTGCAAATTCCTTTGTTTTGCCCTTTTCCTCTGAGAGCTTTTCAACGAAGGATTTGAATACTCTTGCTCTGGGGTCAGATATAGAGTAAACCGCATGACCCATGCCATAAATAAGTCCGGCCTTATCGAATACCTCTCCATGCAGGAGTTTTTTAAGATACGCTCTTACTTCACTTTCATCCGTATAATCACTGATATGCTGCTGCATATCGTCGAACATCTTTACGACCTTGATATTTGCGCCGCCATGCTTTGGTCCTTTTAAAGACCCAAGAGCCGCAGCTATTGCGGAATATGTATCGGTACCGGAGGATGACACAACATGAGTAGTGAAGCTGGAGTTATTGCCGCCTCCGTGTTCAGCATGAAGTACCAGAGACATATCAAGGAGTTTTGCTTCAAGCTCAGTATATTTTGAATCAGAACGGAGCATATAGAGTATATTTTCTGCTGTTGACAGATCCGGGTCAGGGGAGTGTATAAAAAGGCTGTCACGAAGGTAGTAGTGGCTGTATGCCCTGTAGCAGTAAACAGAAAGTACAGGGAAAAGTGCAGTAAGCTGCAGGCACTGTTTGAGTACATTTGGAATGGAAGTATCATCCGGGTTAGGGTCAAACGAATAGAGAGTCAGCACACATCTTGCAAGTCCATTCATCATATCAGTGCTTGGAGCTTCAAGAATGATATCTCTCGGGAATGACTGCGGCAGATTCCTGTATTCTGCAAGCAGTGATTTTATCCTGTCGAGCTGATCCTTATCCGGAAGTCTGCCGAATATCAGCAGATATACGACCTCCTCAAATCCGAATCGTTTATCCGCAATAAAGCCCTTTACTATTTCTTCAACATCAATACCTCTGTAATACAGCTTGCCATCGCAGGGTTTTGTTACGCCATCTACGGTAACAGACGAGCAGATCTCAGATATTTCCGTCAAACCGGCAAGAACGCCCTTGCCGTTTATATCTCTCAGACCTCTTTTCACATCATATTTTGCATAAAGATCCTTTTCTATTTTTCCGTTTTCCTCGCATAGCTTACTCAGCTCCCTGAGTTCTGGTGTGATATTGAAGAAAAATTCGTTCTGCATCTGTTCCATCTCCTGTCGATTTTAGTATTCTGTATAAAAAGAGTTTGGCATAGTCTGGGTCAGACCATGCTAAACATCATAGTATAATATTCCGTAAGTGCCTGTAAAGCGAATAAGAGCCTGTTTAATATCCTGACATATGCAGACCCCGGAGCAGACCCTGACACGATTACCGGCAAGATCCACATTCAAAGATGCGTACACAGAAATTATAAACAGGCTCTCAGATCATGATTTGACTATTTCACGCCAATCAAGGTCGCCTCTTTCAAGACCATGTATAAGTACCTCACCTGTAGCGATATTTGTAGCCACAGGGATATTGTGCATATCGCAAAGCCGGAGAAGGTTCATATCGTTAGGCTCATGCGGCTTCGGATTCAAAGGATCTCGCAGGAATATAAGCATATCTATTTCATTAAAGGCTATTCTTGCAGCTATCTGCTGATCTCCGCCCTGAGATCCGCCGAGGAACCTTTGTATTTCCAGACCGGTAGCCTCTGAGACCATTTTACCCGTTGTTCCTGTTGCACAAAGGGTATGTCTGCTCAATATGCCGCAGTATGCAATACAGAACTGCACCATAAGCTCCTTTTTAGCATCGTGAGCGATCAACGCTATGTTCATTTATATCTCCTCCTGGTATGTAGTGTATATATGTATTAACAAAGTCAAAAGGACTCCACAGAGTTTTCAAAGCAACACAACACGGCTCAAAGTCACATTCCAAGCGGAACGCTTACGCCGTCCAATCTTGCGGCTATTCTGTCAAAGGCATAGACGGCACTCATTTTACCTTCCATAGCCTCGCCTCTCTGAGCCGCAGATGCAGCGACATTATCCTCCGGAACAATGCCGATAAGTCTTGCTCCAGCCTTATCAATAACAGCATCGAGGTCAGGAAAAGAACCTGCCTTACGGAATCTTCTTTCGTTGAAGCGATTTATGACAAGTCTTACTTCCGGGATACCAAGTCCTCTCAGACCCATTCTGACCTTATCGCAGCCTCTGAGAGAAAGCGGTTCGGCGTTAGTCACGATCAATGCAGACCCTGCCGACACAGCTGCAGACTCAAATCCTGAACCGATACCGGCTGGGCAGTCGATAAGCACATGGTCATAATATCTTTCAAGGACTCTCACGAGTTGTTTCATAACATAGGGGCTGACCTCATCCTCAACATTCTGAGGAGCCGGAAGGATATACAGTTCCGGGATGATCCTGCACCGATAGATAGCGCTTGACGGAGGGCAGTTGCCGTTAACGATATCAGCGATATCAAAGACAAGCTCGCCGCTTACGCCGAGCATGAGGTCAACGCCGCGCATACCGGCATCGCAATCGATAACCAGCACACGGTCGCCTCTTCTGACGAGAGCAGCGCCAAGGCCTGCTGTAACGGTGGATTTACCCGTCCCACCCTTTCCGGATGTAATAACTGTCACTTTTCCCATTATCAAATACCTCTTTATTAACGATATCACATTATTTACATAAAGTCAAGACTATTTTTATTATTTTTATACATAATTACCGTGAGTGGTGATCGAGGAAGTACATTTCAAGAAGTTTTCGTGCGGCATTAATTGCCACAAAGCTTTTTGTGCCATGTTCTACCATTACTGCTACAGCCACCTCTGGTTTATCATAAGGGGCATAGCAAATAAAATTTGCATGATCGGAGCCGTTGTTTTCCGCCGTACCAGTTTTGCCAGCTATTGCAATGCCGATACCGTCAAGAGGCGGATAGCTCCGGGCGGCGGTGTACATACCCTTTTGGACTGCCTTCAGATTTTTCAGATCTACACCCATACTATCGGTTATCTGAGGCTTAGAATTATTTAATAATTCCTTACCGTCTGATGATAAGATCCTATCTACGATATGAGTTTTCAGTCTTGTTCCGTTATTTGCTATTGTTGCGGCATATGCTGCAAGCTGTAAGGGTGTGAACTGGTTATCCGACTGCCCTATACCGGCAAACGATACAAAGCTGTCATACCATTGTGTACCCATTTGTCTGCTGTATTCAGGTCCGGCAAGCGTACCGCTGCTTTCGCTGACCTCTACTCCTGTCTTTACGCCAAGTCCGCAGCGTTTTGCATACATATTTATTTTTTCTATTCCTATAAGCCTTGCTGTTTCAGCAAAATACACATTGCAGGATTCACGCAGAGCGCCGTAAAGGTCAAGCTCTCCATGCTCCCACATACACCGAAGATTCAGATTATTTTTTGTATAGATACCATCACAGTTTATTCTTGTTTCAGGTGTTATTACACCCTCTTGCAATGCAGCGGATGCCACCATAGGCTTAAAAGTTGAACCAGGTGCAAGTGCTCCGCAGAAAGCCCTGTCAAACAGTGGGGAAGAGGAGTCCTGAGAAAGCTTTGTATAGTTATCATAGAATTCAGAGATATCATATCCAGGATAATTTGCTGCGCAGAGCACCGCAAAATCCTTTACTCTCAGCATTACCATTGCAGCGCCGCTGCAGTCTGCGCCCATATTTTCATCACCGACAATTACAGAATAGTCATTTGCCTCCTGTACTGCTTCTTTCAGAGCCTGCTGAGCAGCGGTCTGATATTTAGTATTGATCGTGAGATATATGGAATCTCCGGATTTTGCTGCTGTTGTTTTTGTAAGGACTGCTTTTGAATCTGCGCCTATCTCATAAGTGCGGCTGCCCGGATATCCGCGAAGATATTTTTCAAAAGCGCCTTCTATGCCGTTTTTGCCGATAATTTCATCATAGGAATAACCCTGATCTTTAAGATCTCTGTACTCATCGTCAGATATCAGACCCGTTACTCCTATTATATGGGGAGCAGCTGTTCCGTTTTTATATACTCTGACTGATGCAGGTTCGACTGATACACCCTTGATGTCCTTCATTTTTTCAGAAATACTATTCACTGTTCCGGAGCTGATATTTTCCGCAAATACATAAGG
>CACZSM010000275.1 GCA_902783815.1 uncultured Ruminococcus sp. | reverse complement strand
TTGCGTCCGTAAATTTTTTCGTAGGCGAGGCGGAAAGCCGCAGTAATACTGTAAATCATACGGGAAAATCGACAGCAAAATGATCGTGAAGGAGGTTTTCAGAGGTTCCCTAAACGCTTTCAGCCGTATGTAAAACACGAGTGGAAAGCTGCTGCGCCCGATCTGCATTTGACATTGTCGGGCGCTGATTTTTTTCAGCTGCCACAGTGATACTTTTTTATATAATTTGACTTGTAGTCTGTTCATAGGAATAAGGCAGTTATTTCCATATTACGACAAAAAATTTTAAAGAAAATTTAAAAAAACTATTGACTTTTTACAAAATGGTGGTATAATATATACAAGATGAGAAACGGAAACGGATATGGCTCGTGACTGCAGGGCTGGGTTCCGGATCAGTCTAATCCACGAAAGGAGGCAGGCTCCAATGGGCGATGTTGAACCAGTTTATTTAATTCCCTGCTCCTCTTGGCGCGAGGTCTTCCACAGGGAGAAGACGGAATAAGGATTTGTTTTTGAGGTGTTTTCCCGAACCTGTGATCGAAGGGCAGGATTCAAGGGATCGCCTGACCAGATTGGTTTGTATAAGAAATTCCTTAGAGATTTTTACCTGTGTGTAGTGTCTGACGATAAAGGTCGGCTGTCGGATCGTTCAGGACAGCAGGACAGCTTCGCATGAGGATCTTTAAAATTGAATATCGGCAGGACATATGGTAGTTTTGTGCTTGCCTTAACCGTTGGCAGCGGGGATGGTTCCGGTAAAGACGGAAAAAAGTGCTTTCGGCTGAACAGTTATATTCCTCCGTTTGACTTGTAGAAGTTCCGCATCTGTTTCATTGATCAGTGGTGGGACGGGTGTGAGTCGGATAGTGGGTTCGGCTTGTGAATGAAGTATTAAGGATGGCGAAAGGCTTTCCGAGGGAGAGGCGGCGATGTTTACGCACTCCAAATACATTCTGCTTGTCGGATAGGATTTAGTGCATGATTGCTTTCTATAAATTTTTACAGACAGGACTGAATCCAATGTAATACTTTATTTTTGAGCTAATGCTCGTGGATATCTTGTTTAAAGGGAATGATTCCAATGCCGGATGTAATCAGATCATAACTTGATTTCTCCTATATGATACCCCCGATATGATTATCGGGGGTGTCTTTTTTACAGAATAATACATATCAGACCGTTGCAGCCGTCATTTATTATGCGCTCAACGGTTTCTTTGACTTTAGTTCTTGCGTCCGAGGGCATTTTGTAGAGTTTGTTATGCAGACCCTCATTTACAAGTTCATGGAGTGATTTTCCGAAAATATTTGACTCCCAGATTTTTGAAGGATCCTCCTCAAATTCTTTGAGAAGATATGCGACAAGTTCCTCAGACTGTTGTTCAGAACCTACTATCGGAGTGATCTCAGTTTTTATAGTAGTTTTCATCATGTGTACGGAAGGAGCATTTGCTTTAAGCCTGATGCCGTATCTTCCGCCCTGACGGATTATTTCAGGTTCCTCAAGAGTAAGCTCCTCCATTGACGGCATAACTATGCCGTAGCCTGTGTCGTTCACATCTTTGTAGGCTTCCATAACCTTTTCGAGTTTTTTCTTCATCTGAGAAAGCTCGGTAAGAGCATCAAGCAGACCGCCTTCATCACGGATATCAAGTCCGGTTTTTTCGCCTATGACCTTGTAGAATAATTCCGGAGCAATTTCAATTCTCATTCTTGCTCTGCCGCTGCCAAGATCTGCTTCGGTAGTTTCAGCAAGAGTGACATATTCGTTTTTACTTATTTTATCGGCAATATCACTAACCTCGCGTATTTTTTCTGCGCCCCTTGACGATTCCCGTATGGAGTCCATAACAGAACATCTTAGCCAGTGTCCCTGTTCGAGTGAGGACACCCATTTCGGCATATCTATTCTGATCTCCTTTACAGGAAATTCAAAAAGAACTCTTGCAAGTATCCTGCGTATTTCTGTTTCATCGAGATCCATGCAGCTCACTGGTTCAACGAACACACCATATTTTTGACTCAGCCTGTTTGCAAGGGATATTGTTTTTTCGGAGTCCGGGTCTGTGGAGTTCAGCAGGACGATAAAAGGCTTTTCAATAGCTTTAAGTTCGTTTATTACTCTTTCTTCAGCTTCCTCATATTCCGAGCGGTCGATATCGCTTATTGAGCCGTCAGTAGTAATAACAAGACCGATTGTAGAATGATCCGTAATAACTTTTTTAGTACCTATTTCAGCAGCCATATTGAATGGTATGGCTTCATCGAACCATGGAGTTTTTACCATGCGAGGGTTTTCATCCTCAATATACCCCAGTGCGCTTGGTACGATATAACCAACACAGTCTATCATTCTGACCCGGAAGCTGCTTACACCCTCGAGCTGAACCTCAGCAGCATCCTCTGGTATAAATTTAGGTTCGGTCGTCATTATAGTTTTTCCGGCAGAAGACTGTGGAAGCTCATCCCTTGCCCTTTCCTTCTGAGCTTCGTCCCTGATATTTGGTATGACGAGAGTATCCATAAATCTCTTGATAAATGTAGATTTGCCTGTTCGTACCGGTCCGACAATTCCGAGATATATTTCTCCTCCGGTTCGTCTTGCGATATCGCTGTAAATGTTTCTTTCTTCCATATCTGCACCCTCCGCTTACATTGGTATCAGTATCATTCCTCTTGACTGCACAATATCCTCTGACAGATCATTTTCTTGCTTTAAGGCATCAACAGATGTGCAGTATGACCTTGCAATATCCCATAGACTTTCGCCCTCGTCTGCGTAATAGATAGTCATTGCAGCGGTATCGTCCTTTTGTCTTTTCTTGTCATCCTGCGCCTGGACAGAGGTTACTGCAGTACAGATACAGGTTTCGTAAAGCGCTGCTCTCAGACGGAGATCAGCCTTTATTTCAATGCTGTTATCTCCGGTTATACGATAGCTCATAGAGGTAACGGCAGGCTCAGTTCTTGAACTGAGAGTTCCCCTGATATCACCGCAATCCGGCTGAATATTGAAATCAATAGCTTTTTCACAACAGAAAGGGATATTATTGCTGTCCATGGCCAGAAGACAGCAGTTTATCTTTCCTTTTATTACGGGACGGCTGCTGTCAACAGAAACAATAGAGCTTATTCCTTCGCACCACAGATCAATAACCTTTGTCAAGCCTGAATCGCCTGTCCTGATTTCGTCCTTCAGGACGGTCGTAAGATCACATATATTCAGAAGTCTTGTTACCGGGACGGATGTTCTTTCGCAGTCAAGCTCATAGTCTGTTGAATACACATCCTCAATTACAGTAACATCCTGCTGAGAATATGCAAATACTGTAGCGATAAGGTGAGCGTCAAGTGTAATAAGCGTACTGCTTTCGTCAAATTCAGATTTAAGCGTCACATTGTAATTAAGGATATCCACACTGATATCATTTTCTGTTGTATCGGATATCCCTGTTACATCTATTATCTGACTTACAGGTATTGTAAAGCTCATATGATCCTGAGCGCCTGTTTCAATATCGGTTATATATAGTATGCGAAGCACAGCGTCACCTTTAAGCATCATTTTATCATCTATTACCCGACTGTCATCAAGTCTGAATGAAAGCTCTGAGCGCAGGATGCTTTCAGGAGATCCTTTTCCCTGACCTATATCGAGTACCTCACTTATGCTGAACTGCTGCTGACCGGTTCCTGAAAGAATACTCAAAGGTTCAGTGCGAAGTCTTTGCTGTATATCATCGCCTTCAACGGAGCTGCAGTATGATCTTTCGCCTTTAGCATATATTCCGGAAATAACAGAAAATGCGCCATGTATATCGAGTCTCCGCGGACTTACTGCGCGACAGTTCAGATAATCTGTTCTTAGTCTGATACAGGATATCATATCAGGACGGCTGTTTTTTATATTTACCGAACATGAAAACGGACTTGAATGTTCGCAAAGTCTGATAGTCTGTTTTTTTGAATCAAGGTAGAAAAGACTTATCTGAGTAATACCATCAATATCAAGTCTGTCACCGGTAATACTTTTTGAGGTTATGCAGGGACACATACGGCATTTCAGTATTCTTTCGATATCCGGACAATAATCCGGCAGACTCAGATCCAGATCTACAGGCTGTTCAGAAATAGTTTCAAGCACAGTTTCGCTTACAGGACAGTTTTCCTTTTTGATAGAGTATTCCATGTAAATTCACTCCTTATTTCATCTATGAATGTATATTCTGGATTGACCCGTATTATTACCACTGTTCAGCTTCCACATTAAAATTAAGAGTACTGTGTATAAAATAATTCCGACAAAGAAATAAAAAATATTAAAAAAATTTTTAAAAAAAGTGTTGACAAATGTAGGGGAGTGTGGTATTATAATAAAGCCGTCGGAAATGAGGGCGGCAAGCGGAAACGCTGGTGTAGCTCAGTTGGTAGAGCAGCTGATTTGTAATCAGCAGGTCGGGAGTTCAAGTCTGTCCACCAGCTCCAT
>CACZSM010000274.1 GCA_902783815.1 uncultured Ruminococcus sp. | reverse complement strand
TCAACATCGACAAGCAGACATTTTTTCCCGCGCATTCCTATTCCTGCGCTGACATTTACTGCTGTAGTGGTTTTACCTACTCCACCCTTCTGATTAGTTACTGCAATGATCTTTCCCATATTTTCCCCTCCATAATGTTTCACATGAAACATTTACAATTTCACTGCCCTACTATTATAACAGATATCTTCCGAAATTTAAACACCCTACAGCAAATTATTTTAGGGTTTCTCATAGGTACTTTACTAAAAAAGTCACAAGACGAAAGACTTTCCGTCCTTCGCCTTGTGACTATTGGGGTATATTATTCAAGCTGTTTTCGTATTCTTTTTTTCCTTTATCCTTCTTCTTTTCGGTATCCTGATGGTATATTCTATATATCCGGATTCCTCCGTTTTTTCCGCATCCGCATCAAGTCCTGATTCCTGCATAAGATCAATTGCTTTGCTTATGGAATTTTCAAATATCTCTATATTCTTTATAATGAGTTTATTCTTTTGTTTCCTTTCATATTTCGTGAAACCGCCCTCAAGTATTTCTTCTATGTACTTTTCAGTCTGCCTTACATTCATTCCCTTTTCTATTACCTCGCTCAGCGCTACCCTTCGTATTACAGGATCCTCTATTCTGAGCAGAGCATACGCATGATATTCTGTCAGCATATACTTCATCATTATAGTTCTTTCTTCCTCTTCTAATTTCAATAGCTTAATTCTGTTTATAACATCCGCCAGATTCCTGCCAGTCCTTAATGCTACCTCCTGTCGTGTCATGCCATATTCCTTCATCAGTCTTTCGATGCTCTGGGCTTCCTCAAATATATTCAGATCACGGCGCTGTATATTTTCCGTCAGAGATATTATGCCTGCCTGCTTTTCGTCACAGTCAATAACTATGCACTGAATTTTCCTCTTTCCACACATTACAGCAGCTCTTAATCTTCTTTCTCCGGATATTACTTCATATTCATCTGAGCCGATCTTTCGTACCTCTATCGGATGTATCAGACCGTTTTTTCCTATACTTTGAGCCAGTTCTTTCATTTTGCTCTGCTCAAATATTTTCCTGACCTTTGTTTTTCCTGGTCTGATCTGTACTATTGGTATTTCAACTATTTTTTTATCTAAGCTTAAGTTTAACAGCATACTGACAGCTCCCTTCTATGACATTATCTTACCACATTTTATTTGTATCTTTTGTCATATTCTGTCCCTCCTGAAAATTCAGATTTCAACCATATTATTTAATTTTAGTGGAAAACCTGCCGTATATTTACTATTATCAACAATAAAAAAAGCCGATAAAATGGGTATTTTTTAATATAAAAAGGAGTTTTCAACATAGTTTTTAACACCTGTTGAAAACTCCGCCGTTTTTATAGTGGATTCTTATTGATTTTTTGACCTCTCCGCGGATATTTTCCCGGAGTAGGCGATATTTTTCTTATCATTATCATAGTACGGGAGCTATTATCCGGGAGTACCAGACCTCTTACATTTTCAACTTTTCCACCAAGAACCTTGATTGCATTTTCAGAAGCTGAAAGTTCATTTTCACCGTCAGGACCTTTTAGAGAAATAAAAAGACCTCCGGTTTTTACATACGGGATACAGTATTCACAAAGCGCCGGAAGATTTGCGACTGCCCTTGATACGGCTATATCATATTTTTCCCTGTACTGAGATTTTAAAGCACCTTCTTCTGCTCTGCTGTGTACGATCTCAGCATCTATTTCAATTTTACTGCACACCTCAGAAAGAAATACAAGTCTTTTATTCAGACTGTCAAGCAAAGTCAGACTTATATCCGGCTGCATTATTTTCAGTGGTATTCCAGGAAAACCTGCGCCGGTTCCGATATCAATAACGCTTCCCCTGATATCACATGACTGCAATACTGTAATACTGTCTATAAAATGCTTTACAGCTATTCCCTCATCATCAGTAATTGCCGTGAGGTTCATTTTCTGGTTCCATTCCTTAAGTAGATCAGCGTACAGAGAAAACTTAGCAAGCTGTTTATCCGTAATGGGTATATTATTTTCAACGCACCATTTTTTTACTGTATCAGTTATCACCTGATGCACCTCCCTTATTTCTGAGTGCAGAAAGATAAATAACAAGTACAGATATATCAGCCGGACTTACTCCAGAAATTCTGCTTGCCTGACCTATATTTTCCGGACGAATCTTATTCAGTTTTTCTCTTGATTCAAGGCTCAGACCATCTATTTTACTGTAATCAATATTATCCGGAAGTCTTTTTGATTCCAGTTTTCGCATCTGTTCAATAATAATAAGCTGTCTTTTTATATAACCCTCATATTTGATCTCAATTTCCACCTGTTCAATAACATTTCTGTCTGTTTCAGTTCTTGTATCATCTATGGGAGCAAGTATTTCATAATTAAGCTCAGGTCTTTTCAAGAGTTCAATAAGTCTTATACCTGTCGATATTTCAGATGTACCATGACTTCTCAGGATCTCATTTACCTGTTCAGTAGGATGTACAACAGTTTTCTTGATTCTTGAAAGTTCCCTTTTTATTTTTTCCTGTTTAGCGCAGAATTTTTCCCATCTTTCATCACAAATAAGTCCTACCCTTCTTCCGATAGGAGTAAGCCTTGTATCCGCATTATCCTGACGGAGAATAAGTCTGTATTCACTTCTTGAAGTCATCATTCTGTAGGGGTCATTACAACCCTTAGTAACGAGATCATCAACAAGGGTACCTATATAGGAACCTGCCCTGTCGAGGAGCATTGGTTCCTTACCCAGTATTTTCAGAGCGGCGTTAATACCTGCAACAAGTCCCTGAGCTGCGGCTTCTTCATAACCGGAGCTTCCGTTGAATTGTCCAGCGCCATAAAGACCAGGGAAATCTCTGAATTCAAGTGTAGAGTTCATCTGAACGGGGTCAGCGCAGAAGTATTCTATTGCATAAGCCGGACGCATCATAACGCAGTTTTCAAGACCCTTTATAGTATGGTAAAAGCTGATCTGAACATCCTCCGGGAGAGAGGAAGACATACCCTGTATATACATTTCCTCTGTATCAATGCCGCAAGGTTCAATAAAAAGCTGATGTCTTGGTTTATCAGCGAACCTGACGATCTTATCCTCGATACTTGGGCAATATCTTGGGCCTATTCCCTCAATTTTACCGCTGTACATAGGCGACCTTGAAATATTATCAAGTATAACCTTTTTAGTTTTGTCATTAGTCCAGCTTACATAGCATTTCACCTTATTATCACCGATATTATCGGTTTCGTAGGAAAAGGGCACAACCGGGTCATCGCCGCTTTGTTCTTCGAGGTCAGAGAAATCTATGCTTGATCTTAGCACTCTTGCAGGAGTACCTGTTTTAAAGCGTCTGATAGTCATACCGAGTTTTTCGAGGGAATCCGGCAGAAACTTAGCCGGGAACATTCCATCGGGGCCGCTTTCATAGGAAACATCGCCCACATAAATTTTACCTCCAAGGTAAGTACCGGTTGCAAGGACAACAGCCCTTGCGCGGTACTGAGCCTCCAGTCTTGTTGTAAGAAGCCACAGACCGCTTTCATCCATTTGCAGATCAGTTATTTCAGCCTGACGGAGTTCAAGATTTTCCTGTAATTCAAGGATATGTTTCATTCTTGTACTGTAAGCTCGTCTGTCGATCTGAGCGCGGAGGCTATGCACAGCCGGACCCTTACCCCTGTTGAGCATACGGCTTTGCAGGAAACATTCATCAGCGGCCTTTCCCATTTCTCCGCCGAGAGCATCAATTTCCCTAACCAAATGACCCTTAGCAGTACCGCCTATAGAAGGGTTACAGGGGCAGTTACCCACGGCATCCATATTGATCGTAAAAACTCCAGTTTTACAGCCAAGTCTTGCAGCAGCAAGACCAGCTTCTATTCCTGCATGACCTGCGCCGATAACGGCGACATCAAATTCACCGGCTAAAAACTTCATAATATCTTTCCTTTTCAAAAAATAATAACACAAACATTATACATCATTTTGTCCCAAAAGTAAAATGTTTCACATGAAACACAGTGCCTGCGCTCTCAATGTTTCTCCTGCGTGGCTTTTAAAACTCAATTTAAGCTATTAACATACATAATGGTTAAAGAGTCAGGGCATTTCTCCATGTCAGCAAAGCTGACGATGGTGCTGCGCACTTAAAGGCGGCGAAGCCGCCCGGCGAGTTTTTGTTGCCATTTTCTAAGGATAAACTATACGCTTATTGTAGCAAATTATAATTATCTATTTTATTCCAACTATAATTTTACACTTAGATTTATTTATCCTGTCAAAGAAAAAACAAAGGAGCATTGATCCAGCCATACCAAATATAAAATACCATATTCTGATACCATCTATATAATCAGCCTTATACCAGCCTGCGTTTACAAAAAATATTTTATAGTTGAACTGATCTGAACTGTAAGGTATGACCATTATTATAAGATCAAGCAAAAGGAAGAACAAAAGATGATTGAACATAATACCGAATGTATGCTTTGATATAAAACCGATAATTCTGCTGTTTTTTACAGCCGGAGATAATAGCTCGGCAAAGGACAGCCAGAAAGCAGTACCCGTAAAAAAAGTAATAAGCGGAAGTAAGTAAAAACCGGTACTGAAACCTGTCATTGCATACATATCCTTGTAATCTATATTTTCATTGGTAAAAAGAATCAGCAATGAATTTATAGTAAAACATACTATCATTATTCCAACCTTTGACATGGTTTTGAATTTAGCTTCCGCATATTTTTTATACAGTCCTCCGAACTCATAAAACTGTATAAGAAAACCGACCTTCAACAGAAGTACAGTATAGGAATTATTAAGTTCAGTCTGAGCAATAAAAACGCAGAAAGCTCCCAATACAGCAAAAATAATAAATGCAGCTGTATGATTCCATTTTCTGAAAATAAGTCTTAGTATAAAATAAGTGATCGTTACAAAGAATAGTGACGGTACAAACCAGGCTGGAGTTGTCAGTCGGGAATCAACACCAGTAGTAAGTATATTGAACCCATAGTCCCATTCTACATCAGGGTAAATTTTTCTTACCAGAATAATACCACAGATATAAACAAGGTTTATCAGAAGATAAGGAATAATAAGCCTTTTCAGTTTTTTAAGGATAAAGCTGAAAGGTTTTTCAATATAATTTTCTTTGAAAAAATAACCGGATATGAAAACAAACATCGGCATGAAAAATGAATTATAGGGGAATATATCATACATCAGACCCATAGGTCTCCACGAATGAAGATCAACAACAAATATAATACCCAAAGCTGAAAGCAGGGCAAATGTATCATTACTTTTCTTTTGCATGGACGCCACCTATTTGCCTACACAAAAATTTGAAAATACCCTATCGACAACAGCTTCAGTTACTCTTTCCCCCGTAAGCTCAAGCAAAGAATTTATAGCATCCTCAATAATAACTGTCACAGCATCAAAAGTTATTCCCATATTAATTGCATCCAATGCTTCATTAATAGAACCAAGAGCATTTTCTGCATCAGATCTTTGTCTTTCGTTTGCGATCATACCCTGAGAAGCATCAATCTTATCCGTTCCGATAATATTCTCTACCTCTTTTGCAAGCATCTCAGAACCATTGCCGCTTTTGG
This sequence comes from uncultured Ruminococcus sp., assembly GCA_902783815.1. Taxonomy (GTDB): domain Bacteria; phylum Bacillota; class Clostridia; order Oscillospirales; family Acutalibacteraceae; genus UBA1213. The sequence continues at coordinate 1,160 of CACZSM010000274.1, read as the reverse complement.
CAGAAATAAATACTATATGACTGCATTTTTCACGGATAATATCTATTTCTATCCTGTTTTCAAGATCAGTTTTATTGATAACAGCAACAGCCGGAGCATCACTCAGCATTTCAAGCAATTCCATATCATCATCAGAAAGAGGTTCAGACGAATCAAAAACAGCAAAAATCAGTCCGGCACTCATAAGTCTTTCCTTTGCTATTTTCACTCCAATACTTTCAACCGGGTCATCAGTATTTCTTATACCGGCAGTATCGGAGAGCTTCAATGGTATATTTCCAAGCATAACAGTTTCCTCAATAACATCTCTTGTAGTGCCTGGGATATTGGTAACAATAGACCTTTCACATCCGGAAAGCAGATTCATCAGAGTAGATTTACCAACATTAGGTCTGCCGGCTATTACTGTATCAACTCCCTCTCTCATGACCTTACCGGCATCATATTCACCAAGTATTTTTTCAAGTCTTGCCTTGCTTTCCGAAAGACCTGTTATAAGCTGATCTTCGTCTATTTCAGGAATTTCATCCTCAGGATAATCTGCCCAGGCGGAGAGGTGAGCAGCAAGTCCTACAAGAATATCTCTTACGCTTTCAATTCTTTTTCTCAACTTTCCCTCTAATACAGACAAAGCAGTTCTTGCAGACTGCTTTCCCTGTGCGGAGATAATATCCATAACAGACTCAGCTTCAGTAAGACCCATTTTTCCATTGAGAAATGCTCTTTTAGTAAACTCTCCCGGACCGGCAGGAGCAGCGCCATTTGCCAGAACAGCTCTCAGGACTCTTTTAGTAATATACATTCCTCCATGACAAGATATCTCCACAACATCCTCACCCGTATAGCTGTGAGGAGCCTTAAATACAAGTATAACAGCCTCATCAATAAATTCACCGCGGTCTATTATTTTTCCATAAGCGGCTGTATAACCCTTCATTTTAGACACCTTTTTTTCAGAAATACTCTGAAAAATGTTTTCAACAGTTTCAACAGCATTTTCTCCTGAAACTCTTATAACTCCCATACCGCCTGCACCTGGGGGAGTAGAAATAGCCGCAATAGTTTTTTCCATAATATCAACATCCAATCATATAAAAAATGTAAAATATCATATTACAAAAAGACCAGCGAATCAAAAATAATCCACTGGTCTTTTATTA
>CACZSM010000273.1 GCA_902783815.1 uncultured Ruminococcus sp. | reverse complement strand
CGGCGCATAGTTTTCCGTAGCCAAATGACGGGTCAGGGTATTTTATGCCGCTGCTTCGCCTTGCACTTTTTCGTATATACGCTTTCAAGCGCTCCCCATACAGAAAAGGTGAATTTCCCATCACTATGCCCCATTCCATAAGAAGTGCCGCAGAACCTGTGACAAATGGTGCTGCAAAACTTGTGCCTGTAAATGTGTCAAAACCTCCGCCCACCGCCGGGGCTGTGATATTTACCGCCGGGGCGGCTGTATCAGGAAAATTAGTGTATGGAGTACCTTTGCCGGAAAATTCTGCAATATTGCCTATACGGTAGTTGTAGCCGGAGGTGCGTATGACCTTCTGTGAAGTAGAGGGTATCGTCAGGGTATTGAAATTATCCGGAACGGCAAAATATGTTCCTGTCGTTACCTGCTCTACTGTCGGCAGCCATATGTCAAAACTGCCGTTTGCAATGTCAAGCCCACGAAGCCTGAGCCTCCATGCCCCTGTGGGTACAAACCCCCTCTCCGACCGGATATCAAAATATACCTCCTGAGAAGTGCTATATACTGTCGGCTGACCGTAAATTATGCCTACGGAGGTATCTCCGAAACGGTACAGTACAGGAGGTGTCGCCTGATATACCGTACCGGTTGCACTGCCATCAGGTAGAAAAAGCTCTGCGCTTATGTCATCCGCGTAGTTTTTCCACATAGAAAGATAAAGTCCGCTTATGCCGGACGAAGTAAAAAATTCAATATCCAGAGTTTCTCCTGTTTTTATGGAGCCGGAATAGTGATGTCCGGCTCCGCCTTCATTTCCTGTAGGGATAACTACAGAGGTTTTCCACTCACTGCTTACGGCAGTGATATACTCCTCAAAAAGAGAATCACCATTATGTGAACCCTCATTCATGCCGAAGCTGAGATTTATTGCCGCCGGCATATTGTATTCTCTTGCTTTGTTTATAACATAGCGCAAAGCCCTCATAAGGGAGGTCGAACGGGCATAGTCATCTCCTGCCCTGCCTACCCTTACCGCTATTATTGAACTTCCCGGAGCAGCACCGGAATTTCCGGCGGCAATACCGGCAACTGCCGTACCGTGACCGCTTATATCCTGCTGCGGCAGGACTGAAAACGGATCATTGCTGACAAGAGCTGAATTAATCTGTGCGGCAGTATATTCAGTACCGATATTGAAGCCATCCGGAGGTACTCCCTCTGTACGCTGATCCCATATACTCAGGATCCTTGTACTTCCGTCCGGAAAGCGGAATTCAGGATGAGTATAATCTACTCCGGTATCAATTATTCCGACTATTACACCTTTTCCGCTGAGTCCGAGTGTTTCATCCGACTGTATTGAGGTAATACAGCTTGCTGTAAGTGCGCTGCGGATGTTCAGAAAAACATTTTTCGGCAGCTCTACATTTTCTACTCCGGGCAGAGAGTACAGTGAATACAATTCGTCTGTATCAGCATTAACTATCCCAAAGCCCTGACCGAGATCCTCGACCGGAACATCCCTGAGATCGCTGTTGAATTTGATAATAGCCTCCATAACTAATTCAGCTCCGCTAATTTTGTTACTGCAACATAGATATCCGATATGGAATACCATGTGGAAAATCCTACGGTTCCCGTTACAGGAAGATTGAATATCTGCTGGAAGGTACGCACAGAAGCAGCTGTTTTAGGGCCGTAGATACCGTCAACAGCCAATTTCGGTATGAGTGGAAAGTTATTGGATATAACATTAAGCTGACGCTGAACTGTACGGACTCCCTCGCCGCGTGACCCCTGGGAGAGAAATCCCGGAAATGACTGTGGGATACCCTCGACCTTTTCAGCCTCACGGAGCATAATATTCCTGCCGTAATAATACCGCAGTATCTGCATTGCATTGTAGCCCTGATCGGCAAGCTCCTTTGATCCCCACTGGCTGAGCCATCCGCTGCGGCGTACTCTTATACCGTCACAATACTGTGTAAGCAGCGGCTGCATAAGACCCTCACGGGTTATATAGAGGTTGAATACCTCATCGACAACATCAGATATTTCAGAAAATATATTTCTTCCATAGACAAATGCCTGATCGTATGCAGTAGAATTTGTAATAGTGAAGCCGTAGCCCTTGCCCCTGTACCACTCCGTATAGACCCTGTTCAGAGTAAATGAGCATATTGCAAGAATATTCGCTTTCAGAGCTTCACGGGGCCATGTCGCATATATTTCTGAGCTTGCAACATTTTTTATATAGTCCTTGAAGCTGACTGTATAATCAGCGGCGCTGGTATCTGTGGGAACGCCTGCGTGTACGACGATAAGTCCGGGTACAACAGGACGGGGCAGTACAACAGTACCCTCTGGCAAAGGCAGCTTTTTTGTATCGGATTCCGGTATTTTTTCCGGGAAGCCGCCCATTATTACTGGTGACGGTATATTTATATCATCGCTCTGACCTGGAAAAATAAGACTTTGCAGAGAGGTTACGCCTGAGTATATCTGAATATCGCTGACGGTTATAGTCTGACCGTCCGGTGATACGGCGGAAAGCTGATATACACCGTATGGCATACCCGAAAATACAGCGGCATCGGATGTACCGCTGCCTGACATCTCGTTATTATCTGTTTTATCCTGTGTAAGAGGCGGAGGTGTCAGCGACTCCTCCGGAGAAGGCGCAGCAAGCGCAAAAGGACGGACGATCCCCTCTCTGTCAGTAATGCCCTCTGCGGCAATACTGCCGGAATCGTCCGTCACAGTGACCCTGACTCCCTGAGCCGGTCTGCCATTTGATGTTATAAAAGCGGATATACGCAGGATACCGGAATACTTTTCTTCCATGTACATTCTCCCTTCGGACAGTTTTCCTTAAAATAATATTATCCGAAGACAAGAAATATTCCCTGCAAATTCACCCGTATGCAGTTATTTCCATTTGTAAGTATAGACCGTACCGCAGCTTGCGTCATATTTATAGATCAGGATCAGTTTTCCTGTAGTACCCTTATCGGACGGGAATGTCACATCAAAACATTCAGTGTAGCCGCTCGGAGGATCGACCTCATCAACATCACAGCTTTTATGCTCCATTGAGTTTTTACCCTCGCCTTTTTCATAAAAGCCGATAGTTTCATCGCTCACACAATACATCGCATCGCAGTAAATACTTCCTTTCGATTTGCCCCTGATGACTGTTTCCTTTACCTTGACCTGCATGACTTCTCCTGCGCCTACGGATTTTTCAGGTTCCGAATATGTCGCTTTGTATTCCTTGATATTAACTTCCTTATCCGGATTTGCTGTATCCCAATCCTCTAAAACATAGAAGTTGTTACCCTCTGCTGAATATTTAAGTTCAATTGTTTTTCCCTTTTCGTTCTTATCAGACCAGCTTTTTGAACTTATGAGCTTCCACTCTCCTGTGCTTGCGGTCAGAGTAACTTTTTCTGATTCGGGACCCATATTATCCTCGCTGTTGAAATACTCACTTATAGTCATGGAAATATTTTTCAGCTTACTTACATCTATACTTTCCTTTTTGATATCGCAGGTAAATGTTCTGTCCGAGCCTATGTCGTCTTTTTCTGTTTCAACAGCGCCGATCTCCGTATCACCAGAATAGAGCTTTATGATATAGCCGTCGGCAGCTTCAAAAGACGGGGAGCTGTCTGATGCCGGGAATGTTACGGAAAGTTTGTTATCCTTCAGAGTCGCCTTCGGAGTATCAGGCGCATAAACGGGATATAGAGTATATCCGCTTTTTGTTCCTGCCTTGCCTGTACCGCCGTCCGTTTCGAGAATATACAATTCGTAATCATCCTCATTCGGTTTCAATTCACTTACTCCGATAAAACAGCCATTATCCCAACTATCTGTATATATTTCCTCGTCCGGCACATAAGGATAAAATTTATAATCCGGCATATTTTCCTTAAAGCCGTCATCCTTTATGAGAACGAGCGCAAATTTATCATATATTCCGCTGAGTGAATCTACATTGATCTTTCGCAATCTTGTTATATAATCCTTGTTTTCAAGCTCTATTCTTGTTTTGACTGTACTGAGTTCTGCGGTCGGGCCAAAGCCTGCTCCGCCATGGTTACGGGAATTATAGAAATCCGTCTTTCTGGAAATGACAAAATCATTGTATGCCTTTGTAAATGCCTCATCGTCAAGACCGAATATTCCCTTGTACAGCTTGACAACGCTTCCGTTAAGCACAAAGGATTTGTACTTTTTGAGCATATACCCGTAATTGATCTTTTTACCCTCTACTTTTATATTGTCTTTAAGGTATTTCAGGAAATTACCTACCGGATAGCATGAATTATTGCTGTCGCCTCTGAAATCGCCGTCGGGGTATGTTTCTACGGGATCGGTCTTTGAATAGAAATTGTCAATTGCTACCGCAAAGTGCTGATATTCATACATAGCTTCAAGAATTTCTTGCCTGTCCTTTTCTTCAAGCAGACCCTTGCCGACATAATAGTCAAACGCTTCACATTCCGCAGCACCTGCCATAGCCTCATCGAATTTAAAGTTAGACCTGCTGCTCAGGACATAAGTTCTCTGGGATATGTGCATAAACTCATGGGTGATAGTCATAAGGAGGCTGGGCGCGGTTGTATTTATCACGGCGTAGGGGTGTCCAAGATACGGGGAATTGACAACACCATTTGCAGGAACATCGGCGCTAAGCTCCATTGTAACCATATAGTCAGGGAAATTGACACCAAGCTCCTTTGTTAAAAACGGTATTGCCTCCTTGCAGGCTGTTACTGCCTGACTTACATAGAACAATTCATCTGTACCGAGAAGTTCTTTTTTGCCGCTGTTTATCTGATTTATCTGCGATTCAATTTCCTTGAATTCGCTGTCGGATTTTTTGATGACATTTATATACTCTTTCAGAACGCGGTCATGTTCCTTTGTAGTGGAGCGGTTGTCTTTTTTGAATCTACCGTTCTCGTCATACATTTTTGATATCCTGTCCTCACCCCAGCGGCTTGTCAGTTCCTTTTTGGTGCGTATCTCGGCATCCTTGATTATCCTGCTGGAAACTCTGTTGCAGATAGTATTGAACGAAGCAGCGGCCTCACTGGCATCCCAATATATATTTACACGCTTTTTACCGTCCATTTCCACTTCGGTACTGCATTTTCCGCTGTCTGAATAAAATGCTCCTGTAGTGGCTACCTGTATATTATCAAGTATCAGCGGTGAGCCGATTATCAGTGACCAGCCTATAACAGCAACTATAACACTGTTCTGGCTGCTTTCAAAGGAAAGTACGGATCCGTCCAGAGCTGTTGCATATTCATACCATATTCCGCTGTCATCAACACGGAATATTTTTGTATTCTCATAATCCTCCGGGTCAATATCGAGTGTTTTCAGATCAAGATCAACCTTGAAATTACCGGGAAGTATCTCATTATCCGCAAGTCCGGCATCAAATTCCCATGCCCATGCAATGCTTGAATTCTCGCTCAGATTTTTATTCATAGTTTCGGAAAGCTTGCTGTATTCTTCATTGCTGACCTCCGTTACCTTGAACTCCCTGTCCTTATCGAGTGCATTTGCCTCAGCGGAAACAGTCATTCCGCTGACTGGTTCAATGGAAAATGCCTTACTGTTTCCCTCAATAATATGATTGATCGCAGGATCGTCACCGTCTGTTTTCTGTTCGCTGTTTTCTTCTCCGCTGTCAGATCCGGACTGCTGACTTGACTTTGGTTTATCCTTACCGTCTGTTTTCACCTCTCCGAACAGCGGCAGGAGGAATCCCGGAAATGTAAGACCGGAAACTGTTACTGCAAGTATAAGCGTAAAGCACAAAAGCACTGACGGGAATCTGTATTTAAGTGGTTTTTTCATAATTTTCCCTCCTCTGGATCCGGTGTCTGATCGCTTATCTGACTTGTTGCGGTTTCATTTACGGCTGTTCTTTCCTTTATTTTCCCGGGTATGAATATTATGCCGATAACAACCAGTACAACACATATTACACAAAGTATGATACGAAGTCCTGTATAATCCGTCATAGTTTTTGATGTATCAGAATTATTGTTTTTAAGTTTCACTTGCGCAGCAGCAGAGAAGGTTTGTTGTGACTGAGGAATCTGCAAGCCGCATTTTTTGCAGAAACGGGATTCCTCACGAAGCCCCGAACCGCATCTCGGACAGCTTCTTTGTACCTTATTTGCTGCAGGGCTTTGAACAGGCGCATCTGGTGTTGTTTTTACTGTTTCCACAGTTTCTTCTATCTTTGCACCACATTCACCGCAGAATTTTTCACCCTCCATCAAAGGACTTCCGCAATTGTGACAAAATTTATTCATAGCATTTTCCTCCCCCATATCACTGATCTGCCATTTCCTGCTTATGACTATGATACAAAATATTATATGGTTTGTCAAATGTTTTGTGCTTAATGTATGTATCGCGGCGTGCCGGGCGCAGCAAAAAAGAGCTATCCGATTCAAATACGAATCAGATAACTCTATCTTTTCAGACAATTATTTTATATTGTTGCCGATAATGAGAAAT
>CACZSM010000272.1 GCA_902783815.1 uncultured Ruminococcus sp. | reverse complement strand
TGACATGAATCATGTAAGCGCAGAGGATTCAGCTAAGTTCAAAAGTGATTTCAGACACATAGTTGAATTTTATGCAGCTTTAAACAGCGAAACAGAGTATGAGCCGTCAGATGAGACTCTTGACCATGCCAGGGAGATAGCGGACTTTTTCAGGGTATTCCAGAACGATGAACGATTTATTACTGCGTATAACGAAGCAACAAAGAACAAGGAGGAGATCAGTATGTGTAAATATGTGGACAGGCTCGAAGCTCGCGGCGAAGCAAAAGGTCGTGAAAAAGGTCGTGCAGAGGGCGAAGCAAAAGGTCGTGCAGAGGGCGAAGCAAGAGGTATCCTGATAACACTTGCAGACCTTGTAAGAAAAGGTCTTATTACCGTTTCACAGGCGGCTGAACAGGCTAAAATGACCGTTGAAGAATTCAAGGAAAAAGCAGGTTTTACAGCAGCATAAAGTTTGGCAGAAAAAGTTGACAGATGAAACTTTCTATAAATGAATAGCCGAACTTGAAAAAGGGTATAAGTAGTTAAACGAATAAATGAATTTGACGGGAAAACCTGCAAGATAGGGTTTCCTTCGCTTGGAGTGCGCTCCGGTGAGTGATAACTAAATGGTTTTCGTACTCTGTGTAATGTTTTTTTAAAAAACTTGAAATTTTGGATAAGGTATAGTATAATAGGTAAAGCGTATCCGCAGCCTGAACCGTGGCTGCGCCTAATAAGGAAAATGACAGGTCTGATTCGCTTGGTATGCCCGTATTCGCTATGATAACGGACAGCTTCCAGAAAAACAAAATTTTAGGAGGATTTATAATGATAACAGCAGGAGATTTCAGAAACGGTGTTACCTTTGATATGGATGGTCAGGTGGTTACTATCGTAGAGTTTCAGCATGTAAAACCCGGTAAGGGCGCTGCATTCGTCCGTACAAAGATCAAGAATGTAATTACAGGCGCTGTGGTTGAGAAAACCTTTAACCCGAATGATAAGTACCCGACAGCTTTTATCGAGAGAAAGGAAATGGAGTATCTCTATAACGATGGCGACCTCTATTACTTCATGGACAGCGAAACCTATGAGCAGCTCCCGATAAGCAAGTCTGTTCTCGGTGATAACTTTAAGTTCGTAAAGGAAAATATGGTATGTAAGATAGCTTCCTATAAGGGCAGCGTTTTTGCAGTTGAACCGCCTACATTCGTTGTTCTTGAGATAACTCAGACTGAACCCGGAGTAAAGGGCGATACAGCAACAAATGTAACAAAGCCTGCAACACTTGAAACAGGCGCTGAGATCAAGGTCCCGATATTCGTAAATGAGGGCGATAAGATCCAGATAGATACAAGAACAGGCGAATATATGTCCAGAGCATGATCCTGGAGGGGAAAATATGAAGCTGAGTGAAAGAGCTGCTTATATAAAAGGGCTGATAGACGGTCTTGAACCAGACCCTAAGGACAAGCAGATGAAAGTGCTGAAATTGATAGCTGAACTTCTCGGCGATATGGCAGACGAGATAAATGAGCTTGAACAGTGCTATGACGATGTTTGCGATCAGGTTGACGGCATAGGAGAGGATCTCGCCGGAGTTGAGGACGCAATATATGACGGCGATGACTTCCAGAGAGGAATAGACTACGGCAGATCAGGCAGTGATGACGACCTTGTATATGAGGTAACTTGTCCGACCTGCGAAAAGGTCATAAATCTGAGCGAAACATCATTTAATGCCGGATGTATCAAATGCCCTGAGTGTGGGGAACTGATAGAATTTGATTATGCACCGGATGAGCTTGATCCTGAAGAAAACGGGGAAAGTGCAGAAGAATAGATCCATTGAACGCAGGATTCTGTCTGCAAGGCGGAATTCTGCGCTTCGTTGGTTATTGGAGGTATTGCTATGCTTTTTAGTATTCTAAGATCCGGAAGGGCGGATCTTTTGCAGGTGATAATGTATATATTGTCAACCTTGCTGACAATATTCTTTGTGCTGCCACTGCATGAATGTGCCCATGCGTTCGTTGCCTATAAGCTTGGCGACAGTACGGCAAAATGGAGGGGCAGACTTACCCTGAATCCGATGAAGCATATAGATTATTTCGGCGCGGCGCTGCTGCTGATCGCAGGTTTTGGCTGGGCTAAACCCGTGCCGATCAATGCAAGGAATTTTAAGGATCCGAAAGTGGGAATGGCTCTTTCAGCACTCGCAGGACCAGTATCAAATCTGCTTGCGGCAATCCTGGCAGGTCTTTTGCAGAACTGCTTTCTTATGTTGATGGCTGTAAATGTTCTTCCGTATGGTAACTGGGCTGTGTATGTGCTGTTTTTCTTCAAGTATCTGATATATATAAATGTAGGTCTGGCAGTTTTTAATTTTCTGCCTGTGCCGCCGCTTGACGGATCAAAAATACTTATGGCATTTCTGCCGGATAAGGCTATATTCTGGATCTCCCAGAGAGAACAGATGATTTCTATGGGCCTTATGATACTTGTCGTAATGGGAGCTTTTAACGGCATACTTACGGTTGCAGATGCGTTTCTGTATGATCTGATAATCTGGCTGACAGCTCTGCCGTTTGCCTGGGCGTTCTGATCGGAGAGTAAAATTGGAAAAGATTTCGTATAAGCTGGATGTGTTTGAGGGTCCTCTGGATCTTCTTCTGCATCTGATAGAAAAAAATAAACTGAATATTTATGATGTTTTTATCTCCGATGTTCTGGAACAGTATATGAATCATATCCGTATGATGCAGGATCAGGATCTGGAGGTTGCAGGGGAATTCCTCGATATGGCTTCAAGACTCGTTAAGATAAAATCTGCAATGCTGCTTCCGAAAAATGAGGAGGCTGAGGAACTTAAAAAAGAACTTACAGGTCAGCTTATTGAGTATAAAAAATGTAAAGAGGTTGCAAAACTGCTTGCTGCTGGTATCACCTTTGACAGCTTCTGCCGACAGAGTGAGAAAATAAAGGCGG
>CACZSM010000271.1 GCA_902783815.1 uncultured Ruminococcus sp. | reverse complement strand
GTGACAGGATTCGAACCTGCGGCCTCTACGTCCCGAACGTAGCGCTCCACCAAGCTGAGCTACACCTCGTCTTAAATTAAGCCTTGAATAAAAATTCAAGGCTTAACATATGGCTGCGGAATAGGGATTCGAACCCCAACAAACAGAGTCAGAGTCTGTCGTGCTACCGTTACACAATTCCGCAATAATACTTCTCTTTCCGAGAACATTATGTATTATACTACGCCAAAATACATTTGTCAATAGTTTTTTTAAATTTTTTTTAAAACTCGTCATTCATATCGCCATAGGGGTTAAGGATGGTATCAGCATATTCTTCCTCAGCGTCCTCGATAAGGGAGCGTATAGAGGGTACGGAAACCTGAGATTTATTATTAATAATGTAATTAAAAACATTTTTCATAGTCAGATTTTCGACAATACTGATAATAACATCTGTAACATCATAGGATTTAAAGTTAATAGCAGCCATAATATAGTTTTCCAGAGGTTTTTCGATTTCAGGGGAGAGGTTTTCATAGGTATCCCACTGGCGATAAGCAAGCTCATAAAGCTCCTTAAGTGCCTGAAGATTCTTTGGCTTATCAGAATAAACGGACAGAAACTCCTTAAAGTAATCTTCCAATTCTTCAGCCTCGAGAGAATCAGGCAAGCTACTGAAATCAGTCAACATATTTAACACCTCCAAAACACATAGGGACAGACACTATAACTATATTTTACATTAAAATCAGTTTCAATGCAATAGATTTTTTTATTTATTTGGTATTTTTTGAAATTATTGAGACCCTTAGGAAAAGGGCCTCAATAAAAGCTCTCAAAGTGAGGAAACAGAGGCAGAAAGCTGATCGACCATATCAGTTTTTTCCCATCCGACACCAAGATCAGACCTACCGATCTGACCGTAAGCAGCGAGTTGTCTGTAGATAGGTTTTTTAAGGTCAAATTTTCTGATAATAGCGGCAGGTCTGAGATCAAACAAATTCAGAACGATCTCAGCCAGACGGGAGTCAGCGATCTTACCTGTACCGAAAGAATCGACCATAACAGAGACAGGTCTTGCAACGCCGATAGCATAAGAAAGCTGAATTTCACATTTATCAGCCAGACCAGCAGCAACAATATTCTTAGCGACATATCTTGCGGCATAGGCAGCGCTTCTATCTACCTTAGTAGGGTCTTTACCGGAGAAAGCGCCGCCGCCATGACGGGAATAACCGCCGTAGGTATCGACAATAATTTTTCTGCCAGTAAGACCAGTATCGGCAGCGGGGCCGCCAGCGACAAATCTTCCTGTAGGATTAACGAGTATTCTTGTATTCTCATCCATCAGTTCATGTGGGATAACAGTATTAATAACACATCTGACAAGATCATTTCTGATAGTTTCAATTTCAGCATCCTCAGAGTGTTGAGTAGAGATCAGGACGGTATCTATTCTGACAGGTTTACCGTCATCATATTCGACTGTAACCTGAGTTTTGCCATCAGGTCTGAGGTAGGGAAGCTCACCGGATTTTCTCACAGCGGCAAGTTTTTTAGCAAGTTTATGTGCAAGTGATATAGGCAGAGGCATAAGCTCCGGAGTTTCATTGCAGGCATAGCCGAACATTATACCCTGATCTCCGGCGCCAATTCTGTCGAGGTCGTCATTATCGCTCTCACGGAACTCAGCGGAGTTATTAACACCCATAGCGATATCAGGTGACTGAGAGTCTATTGAAGATATCACAGCGCAGGTATTGCCGTTAAAGCCACATTCAGGTCTGTTATATCCGATACTATTGATAACTTCTCTTGCGATACCGTCGATATCGACATAGCAGCTTGTAGTTATCTCGCCCATAACATGAATAAGACCGGTAGTAGCAGTAACCTCACAGGCAACATGAGCATCCGGATCCTCCTTGAGTATCGCATCAAGGACGGCATCAGATATCTGGTCGCACACTTTATCAGGATGACCTTCTGTTACAGATTCAGAGGTAAAAAGCATTTTTGCCATTTCATTTTTCCTTTCCAATTCATTCATTTCAGTAAAACCGAATTATGGGGATATTATAACACTAATAATATCCTTTGTCAAATGTTCTGACATATCAAAAGAAGTACGAAAATCGTTATAAAGCCCCATAGCCTATCATTTTTGCACAAATTTAGACAAAATTATCTGTGCAATCAACCGAAACACAGTCACTATGATGCTTGAAATGTCAGTTGGTATATGTTAAAATATTAACGATGACAATATTGTAATAAAAGTGTAACATTTTAAAAAACCATAGTAATTTGTCATCACTGAAAGAGGCAAGGTCATTGAACCCGAATCCATCATAGAAGAAAGGAAGTATGGATCATGAAGTTTATAAACCGTAAAATACTTGTATTATCAGTAGCAGTAATAATGATTGCCTGCGCAGGAACAGCTTGCAGCAATAACGGATCTGAGGACAACAGCACAGCTTCCTTGCGGACTGAAAATATTTCAGTAAAAAATGACATAGAGGAAGAAAGCAGCGCTGAAAAGAAAGAAAGCAGTATTGACAGTGGTTCACTGAATGTGTCAACCGGAACAGGAACCGGAAGTGAAGAAAGTAATGCAGCATCAGCGGTCAAAAAAAGGAATACAATATATGGCCCGTGGACATATAAGAAAGATGATTCCTATATCAATATGAATTTTTCCGAGGATGGAACAATGACAGCAGATGCAAGTGACCTCGCTACAAATATTCTTGGAAGCTGGATATTACAGGGAAGAAAACTTACTATAAATCTTTCCGGCTCAGAACATATTTATACATTCAGAGATGAAAAGCTGACAAGAAGAGATGATACAAATATAGTATTTGTAAGGGGAACGACCTCATATGAGGATATCGTTAAAAAAGACAGTAATGAAGATGAGTTCTATGCCGGAATCACTGTAAATACAGCAAAGAATACAGTACAGGCAAAAATGGGTGCTGAATATTCAATTATATCAATCTCAAAAGGCGTGACCGGAAGTGGAAAGGAAGCATGGGTGGCAACACTTGTAAAGGCGGACGGCTCGGACAGTAATCTTACATATTATTATGTATCAGATGTAATTGCAGAACAGGGTAATGTTGTTGAAAGGGAAGAATCCTCTGCAGCTGATAACGGCAGTAAGACAAAAAAGGAAGTAGTAGAGGATATGCTGTCATTTGTCGGAAATGCTGATGGGATAAGCGCTGTTGTTGACGGTGATCTGACAGTCCGTGACGGAGCATTAAAGGATCCTGTAAAATACTATAAAGTAGATCTGAGACTTGAAAATGGAAATAGTACCAGTCATATAGATTTTTACTACACTCCTGTTTCAAAAAATTACCGTATTTTCCTCGATAGTCAGTCTTTTAAGGAAAAATACGGCATAGAATAATGTTGTTGGAAAGCTAATTGTAAAATTACAGGCGCTCTTGAATTGACCTTAGTGCGGAGTATGGAATGTGAAGACGAATTCACAATTTAAATATTAATTCATATGACATGGAGAAATTACCTGACACTTTAACAAATGTGTGTGTTAATAACTATAGTTGAGTTCCAGAAGCTATGTAGGAGAAAAATTGACTCCGGCGGCACGCCGGGCGAAGCGAGCGACTATCGCGAAAAAAAATCATCTTTGTAACTATATTTTTAATAATAAAAGTGTTATAATGTAAGTGTGGCATTTTGCTGTAGTAAAAAATATTTTTGGAGGTTAATGTTTTATGACTATTTCTAAGGAACTGAACGGACAGACTCTTACTGTAAAGCT
>CACZSM010000270.1 GCA_902783815.1 uncultured Ruminococcus sp. | reverse complement strand
AGAACCGCAAAGCGGCATTGTCGGCGGATGCCGACATGGAGAAATTAACGGACACAGAAAGAATTATGTATGTTAATGGCTATAGTTGAGTTTTAGAAGCACCGTTGGAGAAACAATGACAGCGGCGGCACGCCGCCAGTGCGGTCACGCACCGGGGGGTGGGTTGATTTATTGGAAAGAATCTGATAGAATATAGGAGAGGAAAGAGGCAGCCGTAAAATTTATGGTATGTACACTTATTAAATGGAGGAATTAATTTGGCTGGTATTAAAGACCTTATAGAAAAAAGAAGGACATTTGCAATAATATCTCACCCGGACGCAGGAAAAACGACTCTGACTGAAAAGCTGCTGCTCTATACCGGAACAATACAGCTTGCGGGTTCAGTAAAGGGCAAAAAAACGGATAAACACGCTGTATCAGACTGGATGGAGATCGAAAAGCAGAGAGGAATTTCTGTCACATCATCCGTAATGCAGTTCAACTATGACGGCTACTGCGTTAATATCATAGATACTCCCGGACATCAGGACTTTTCTGAGGATACCTACCGTACACTTATGGCAGCTGATTCTGCAGTAATGGTAATAGATGCGTCAAAGGGAGTTGAAGCCCAGACAAGAAAGCTGTTCAAGGTTTGTGTAATGCGTCACATACCTATATTTACATTCATAAACAAAATGGACAGAGAAGCAAAAAGTCCATATGAGCTTTTAGAGGATATAGAAAATGTACTAGGGATACATACTTGTCCGATGAACTGGCCAATAGGATGCGGAAGAGAATTCAAGGGAGTATATGACTTCGGGAAGAAGGAGATACTTGCATTTACGGCAAATAACGGACAAAGAGAAGTTGAGATGGACGAGTTGACAATAGACTCTCCGGATCTTGAAGAAAGACTCGGAGAAACACTTGCACAGACATTGCGTGATGATATAGAGCTGCTTGAGGGCGCAGGAGATGAGTTTGATCTTTCGCAGGTCAGAAGCGGAGAGCTGACGCCAGTATTTTTCGGATCGGCACTTACAAACTTCGGAGTAGAGCCATTCCTTGCACAGTTCCTGAAAATGACGACTCCTCCTCTGCCGAGAAAGACCATAGAAGGAGAGGTAGATCCCTTTGACGACAGCTTTTCAGCATTTGTATTCAAGATACAGGCGAATATGAATAAGGCGCACCGCGACAGAATAGCATTCATGCGTATATGTTCCGGAAGATATGATAAGACAATGGAAGTCTATCATGTACAGGGAGAGAAGAAGATGCGGCTTTCCCAGCCGCAGCAGCTGATGGCACAGGACAGGGAGGTAATAAACGAGGCATATGCAGGTGATATAATAGGAGTATTTGATCCGGGAATATTCTCGATCGGAGATACGGTATGTTCGCCGTCGAGGAAGGTAAAATTCGAGGGCATACCGACATTTGCGCCGGAGCATTTTGCAAGAGTTCGTCTTAAAGATACTATGAAGAGGAAGCAGTTTGTAAAAGGCATAACACAGATAGCGCAGGAGGGTGCAATACAGATATTCCAGTCGCTTGGAGGCGGCATGGAGGAAGTAATAGTAGGAGTTGTAGGAGTATTGCAGTTTGAGGTACTTGAATACCGACTTAACAATGAGTACAATGTAGATATTGTACTGGAGCATATGTCCTATGAGCTTATCCGGTGGATCGAGAACGACGATATCGACCCAAAAACACTCAATCTTACATCTGATACAAAGCGCATACAGGATCTGAAAGGCAAACATCTCCTGCTGTTTACAAGTGAGTGGAATATAAGCTGGGCATTAGAGCATAACAAAGGTCTTGTTCTTACTGATTTCAGCAAAAACTAAAATAAGGGGTTCTCTGAAAACCGGGACACGAAACAGTTTGCATCCGTAATTTTTTCTCAGGCGAGGCGGAAAGCCGCAGTATTTCAAGGCTTGTCAACGAAGCATACGGGAAAATTTACAGCAAAATGTTAGTGAATGAGGTTTTCAGAGGTTCCATAATAATATTCAGTACAACACTGCAAAGAAAAGCTCCGCAGATGCCGTACAGAGCCATAAAGCAGTCTTTTTGAGTTGTTGTCGCAGAAAAGCTCACGGACAGGGATATTATCCCTCATTCGTGAGCTTTATCATATATTTTAGCTGCTCATGCTTTTTTTACAAGACACTTTTTCTGATAGAAAGCAATACCGTATTTATAGACTGTTTCCTCTCTGAATGGGAATGAATATTGTCTTTCTGCGATCTGTTTTACGGCTTCATCGCATTTGCTGTTCATTTGTTTTTCGGTTTCCGCGTGTTTGAATTCAAAAATAGCCGCCCTCGCCATACGGGGATTTTTAAGGATCACATCTGCTCTGCCTGTACCGACTTCTCTGTTTGATTCCACCTTGACACCCTTGACGCCAGACATAAGACCAGCAAGAAATGCATGGTAGAAGTCCTCTTTATAGTCGTAGCAGCTGATAGTATCGCCGAGGAATTTGCATATCTCAACGGTCAGTTTTTCTGCATCTCCACTCCATACGGCATTGAATAGTTCTGTTCTATCCTCACCGAGCAGTTTACTTTTAAACCATGCGGCAACAGTATTTTCAAAAAGCATTTTAATTTCTTTATTTGGAAGTTTCAGCTTGAAATCGTATTCAAACAGTCCTTTGACTTCATCAGGATCATTTGATGTCATTACAGGCAGCGACCCCGGAACGATAGTGAGATATCCGGTCATATAAAGTACAGACCATAGATTAGTTTCACTTTCCACAAGATCAGCGTATGTTATATCAGGATTGATTTTCCTATTGACTACGCCACCGCCAAGCAATAATTCAAACTCTTCTGAAACATCAAAATCGCTTTCCAAAAACTTTTTGATGACATCATTTCCGCTTGTATTTGCCCAGTAATTTACCGGAGGAGCGTTTGGATTCTTTTGCAGAGCATCTACATAATTGAGTACATCCCAGGGACAATATACCTCCCTGTTACCGAAAACATATCCGTAATACCATTCCTTGAAAACAGGCTGCTTTTGGGTAAGCCCTGTGTCTGTCAGCAGCTTATCCATTTCATCCAGAGTAAATCCAAAACATTCATCATAATCCGTATCAACTATAGTTTTTATTGCAAGATTATTAAGACCCGTAAATATGCTTTCTTCAGCTATTCTCAGGCACCCTGTCAAAACAGCCATTTTGATATACGGATTATCTTTCAGTGCTTTACTGAACATATAGCGCATAATGTCTGTTATTTCTCTGTAATATCCATTCGCATCGCCTTTTGCCATAGGAACATCATATTCGTCTATCAATAGTATTACAGGCTTATCATAGTAATGGTATATTATATCTGTGAGTAAATACAGACAATCCGTAAGATCTGCTTTACTGGATTCACCTATCAGGTAGTTGTTAAAAAGTTTTTGCTGCCTTTTGTTTAATTTTACATCATCTGCAAGATATTCATAACCTTCATACAGCTTCGATATGATCAATTGCAACAAGCCATATGCAGTTTCAAAATTGCTGCTGCCAACATCCTTAAAGCTGACAAGTATTGTCGGATACTTATTCATCCAATTGTCACAAAGCTCTTTGTTTTCGGATATTTTCAGTCCATCAAACAATGCCTTGCTGTCTTCTCTTATGTCAAAGAAATGCTGGAGCATACTCATATTCAATGACTTTCCGAAACGGCGTGGTCTTGTAAAAAGTGTGACCTCTGCTCCGCTTGATGTGATCTGTCTTATAAGATCGGTTTTATCTACATAATAGTCCCCGGCAGTCCTGACCTTTGCAAAGTCGCTCTTGCCAACAGGCATCGTATATTTTTTCATACCGCCGTCTCCTCTCGCTCGATCTTTTCTTAATTTTACCATACAATCAAAACTTTATCAAGCGATTATCGCGAAGTCAGAAAAGACCAGTAGGCAGCAGCTTACTGGTCTTTCATCAGTTCATCAGATTTTCCACTTTTTCTTACGGTTGTGATATACCACTCCAAGAACCACAGATGCCAATATCATCAGCAGCGCAGAACCTCCAAGCGCATATATTACATTCATTACAGGCTTTTCTGTGATCGAAAGCTCGTCATAGCTATAAATAACATATACAGGGTCTGACGAGTAACTTCCTTCGACATTTTCACTCTGTCCAACTATCTTCAAACCCTCATACTCCTTGCCAGTGGTCTGATACAGTTCTCCCTCTTTTCCGGTGAGTACCTCACTATCAAGCATACCCACTCCGCTGCGCATATGGAATACATAAACTGTTCCCATATGTACTGCCTTTCCGTTGCTTATCCAAACCTCGTTCCATACCGGATATTCAGCAGTATCTGCTGTTTTACCGCTGAATTTTGCCTTGACATTTTTCAGATTGCCCTTATTCGCAAGAGTGAGTGTGAACCATCCGTCTCCGAGAGTCGGATCGGACTTCATAGCCTCGCCGAAGCTCTTATCTGTAAGATAGCTGTTATCCTCTGCGCTTTCGCCCTTGATATACACCTGCGCGCTTACCTCATTACTCTCAGGAGAATAGTAATGTATTACAAGATCACTTATCGGGCGTTCCTCGTAATAGTAATTTATCTCGATATCAGAGCCGTTTATCTTTCCAACTATATTCTGAGGGAACTTATCCATTTTCAGAACCATACCATCAATATTCCTTATCGGCGCGATATAATCCGCTCCGTCACGGACACTCTCAGTAATGCTTTCTGCAATATTGATATCACCTGTGCTTAAAAGGCCAGTATTCTCCTTGAGATAATTTACCTTCAAAGTATAGATATTACCCTGGAACTTTTTATATGAATATGTAACTGTACGAGCATCCTTTGTAAATATGCCCTCTTCCTCACCGTCTGTAGAAACAAGATCATAATTCAGTTCAAGAGTGCTGTCAGGCTTTGCACAATATCCCTTTCCTGCTTCTCCTTTAAGCACCTGTCTGCCGATCACCTCTCCGCTTCCGGAGTCCTTATACACTACATCAACAGTACACTTTTCAGATCTGATCTGTTTTTCGTCAAAACTTTTTTTATCTGCAAGGATCACAGCGCTGTGTGCCGGAACAGTAACCTTGCTGCCGTTTACTTCACCAAGACTATTAAGTCCTGCCTGATCCTTATCTGCAACGATGACCCAGTTCTCCGGCAGCTTGCCGCCATCTGATACGAATGTTACCTCTGCATCCTCATCGCCTGCATTGAAGGCAGCCGCTATAAATGCCCATTCCTTATCAGCTGTCAAAGTATTTTCAAGAGTGTATGCTATCACCTTACCACCTGTTTCAGAGAAGCTGATCTTCTTTGCTGAGGTCGGTGTAGGATCTCTGAAAGGCGCATAATTCTTTCTTATCTCGATAAGACCCTGATAATAGGAATTGAGGTCTGCATATTTTACAAGGCAGTCCCAGTCAAGCTGATTTATCTTATCCGGAGATATAAAGCTGTTTTCATCGCCGTATTTAGTTCTTGCGAATTCCTCGCCTGCCTGCATGAATACCGTACCCTGAGATGACATAGTAATTGCTGCTGCCAGCTTATTTAGCGCTACGATATGATTATCCCTTATACCGAAGCTCTCATCCTTTTTTGTTGAAAGTACAAGTTTATCATAGAGAGTAAAATTATCGTGAGCAGACATATATGTAACAGATTGTGACGGCTGATTCAGCCATGCGTTGCTGTCAGCACAGCTTGCTCTCAGACCATCCATAAGCTGTACCTTTGATGAGCCATCCTGAACGAATCCTGTTTCTGCGGCATTGAACACATGACCCTTAACTGCATCCCTGTATTCATCATTAAAAGCTCCTACTCTCGAATCAAGCAGCTTTATATTATTTTTCATACAGGTTTTTGCCTTTGTAGCAACACCAGAAGCAGCCCACGGTTCACCGTACATTATTATTTTCTTTCCGTCCTTGACCTTTGTATCGAGAGCCTTTCTTATCTGATTCATCGTTTCAACATCATGTATGCCCATGAGGTCAAAGCGGAAGCCGTCAATATGGTACTCATTTGTCCAGTAAAGTACGGAATCTATCATGAACTTACGATACATAAGATGATCGCTTGCAGTTTCGTTGCCGCACGCAGAAGCATCCGCAAATGTACCGTCCTCATTCATCCTGTAGTAATATCCGGGAACGGTATTTTCAAACACACTGCCCTTTGCAGTAAATGTATGATTATAAACTACATCCATGATAACACCGATACCGGCATCATGCAGAGCCTTTATCATCTGCTTGAATTCATTTATTCTCACATTACCGTCAAAGGCATTTGTTGAATACGAACCCTCCGGGACATTATAATTTTTCGGGTCATAGCCCCAGTTATATTCCTCTGCATCCGCCTGGGACTCATCCACTGTAGCGTAGTCATACACCGGAAGAAGCTGTACATGAGTCACGCCAAGATTTTTCAGATAATCCACACAGGTCGGTATTTTTCCTTCGCCGTTAAGTGTCGTACCTGTTTCAGTAAAGGCAAGGTATTTGCCCCTGTATTTCATTGATACGCCGGAAAGCTCACTCTTTGAAAAATCCCTTACATGAATTTCCCAAACAACCGCATCAGTCGGATTATCATAAAGCACATGACTGTCCTTATCCCAACCCTCAGGGTCAGTAGATCTCAGATCTACTACCATACTGCGGTTTCCGTTCACGCCGACTGCCTTTGAATATACATCCGCAGTTTCAGTAACTCTGCCATTGATATTGACAAGGTAAGTATAATACTTATTTTTAAGATCGCCCTTGACGGAAACGCTCCAGACTCCCTTATCTCCTTTTCTCATATTAGTAGTGGAAATATCCTGAGCTCCCTCTTCTTCCGGGCTTCCGGTCGCATACAGCTTTACTGCAACGCCCGTTGCTGTAGGAGCCCATACCTTGAAAGTTGTCGAATCCGGTTTATAAACAGCGCCAAGATCGTCACCGTCATAAGCCTGAGCATCCAGTTCATGAGCATAAACTGTTTTATCATTTTCATTCACAGCACCAGTAACCATTGAATTTCCTCCCAATAATGTAGAAATAACCAATACGCAGCTGAAAATCCTTTTAAAATTCAGCAAACCTATCCCTCCATAAAATTCTTCACTATTATTCTACCATAATTCTCCACTCTTATCAACTAATTTTTTATGTTATTTCACAAAAAATAATACAGCCCTCAAAAAATGTCAAGTGAGGGCTGCATATTATCACGGAATTCAACTTTCTTTAAAAGAAAAATAGCCAACAAAAAGGCAAAAGTTTCGGTCAAGCCTTTTCAAAGGCTTGCGGCGCAGT
>CACZSM010000269.1 GCA_902783815.1 uncultured Ruminococcus sp. | reverse complement strand
TTTCCTGCTTATCCTCTATTCTTATTACAATAGAATTTATTATTGGCTGCTCGTCTTTTGGTATTGTACCATTGTTATCAGTAGGCTTTGCTTCCTCGCATATCTCATCTACTATCTCTATACCCTTTGTAACATGACCGAATGCAGCATAGTTGCCGTCAAGTGAGGGATAATCCTTATGTACAATGAAAAACTGTGAGCTTGCACTGTTTTTGTCATTGCCTCTTGCCATTGACAGAGTTCCTCTTTTGTGGGATATATTGTTTTCATATCCGTTATTTGTAAACTCGCCAAAAATATTGTTCGATGAACCGCCATTACCATTTCCAAGCGGATCACCGCCCTGCATCATAAAATCCTTCATGATACGGTGGAATGTAAGTCCGTCATAGAATTTTTTAGATGCAAGCTCTACAAAATTTGCTGCTGTTATCGGCGCTGTATGCTGGTCAAGCTCTACTGTTATTGTGCCCTTATCCTTTATGTCTATATCAGCATAGTACACCTTATCTTCGTCAAGAAGCGGCGGTATGTATCCGGTCGGCTCAGCATTTGAGCCATCTGAGCTTTCTGCCGTACTCGTTGTAGAGGTCTGGGTATATGAAGCCTCATTTTCAGACTTCTTGCTGCTGCTCTGTACGGCATCGGATATAATTACTATAACAAGCACCAGAATTATTGCTGCTACAACACACGATGCTACTATTATCATTCTCCGCAGATTTTTTCTTGCTCTTTCTTCGGCTTCTTTTTTCGAGACAGCTTTCTTTTTCTTATTTCTTGCCATTTCGTTTCTCCTTTATCAGACTTCTATACATCCATTCTCTATATCGGTAAGCTGAGATACTCTTCTCTGATGTCTGCCGCCCTCAAATTCTGTACTGAGGAAAATATCTACCATCTCACACGCCTGTTCCGGGGTAACTACTGCCTGTCCCATGCAGATGACATTTGCATTATTATGTCTGCGCGTCATTTCCGCAAGGTGGTTGCTTGTACATACAGCAGCTCTTACGCCTTTTACCTTATTTGCAGCCATTGATACTCCAAGACCTGTCGTACAGCAGATTATTCCAAAATCACAGTTCCCGTCAGCAACATCCTTTGCAGCTTTATAGGCATACTTCGGATAATCTACGGATTCCTTTGAATAGCATCCGTGATCTGTATATTCAATACCCTTTTTTTCAAGATGTTTCTTTATAGCCTCTTTCAGCTCAAATGCTCCGTGATCTGCTCCAAGTGAAATTTTCATCAAGGATCCTTCCTTTCTTTATTTTGCTGTTTTGCTTTAAGCTCTCTTTCAGCCTGCGGCAGACGAAGATACAGCGGCATCAGCGCATCAGATCTCACAAGTCTGTTTTCCTCTGCTGCCTTTGCAGCCGCAAGAGCAGTTCCATATGCGTGCTGATACCTGATATTCTGCGGCGGCAGAACGATATTTTCACGATCTCTGCCAAACCGTTCATAGCATAGATCAGCTCCGTCACCTACAAGATATATAGTATCAGTATATCCTTCGATCTCTGCTGAAAGCTCTCCGATACTCAGTGCCCTGTCATCAGTCAGTCTTTGTACCTCTCCGCCGTTCAGTCTGAACAATGAATTATAGACCTGACTGCATCTTGCATCCATGACAGCGCATACTATACCATCTCTGTAAGGCAGACCATACGCCATTGATTCAAGTGTTGATACCTGCGCACAGGGCTTGTCAAGCGGCATCGACATACCCTTGACTGATGCTGTTCCTATCCTTACGCCGGTAAACGAGCCGGGACCTGCATTGACTGCAAATACATCTATCTCCCCTATCTCAGTACCGGATGAACGCAGCAAAGCCTCCACTATCGGCATAAGCGTCTGGCTGTGTGTTGTTTTTACATTAAGGTAAAATTCGCCAAGCAGTTTACCCTCCGAAACCAGAGCGGCTGAAACCGGCGATGCAGATGTATCAACTGCAAGTATTTTCATAGCTTTGCCGCCCCCTTTATTGTGATCTCTCTTTCATTTTCCGACAGCCTTTCTATACTGACTGTGATAAGCTCCTCCGGAAGATAATCCTCTATATTTTCGCTCCATTCAATTACCATTATCCCATTGCCCTCATAATCAAAGAAGCCTGTTGAATAAAGATCATCCCAGCCTGACACCCTGTACATATCGAAATGGTAAATATCGCATCTGCCGTGATATTCGTGTACAAGCGCAAATGTAGGACTTGAAACTCCGTCAGTAATACCAAAGCCTCTTGCAAGACCTCTTGTAAAGGCTGTTTTACCAGCACCCAGACCACCTCTGAGTGCTATTACCTCGTCACCCTTCAATACACAAGCAAGCCTTTCGGCAAGTTTTTCTGTTTCATCTGTTGAATGTGTGATAAACTTCTGCAAAGTTTTTCCTCTTTTCCATCTCAGAAAAGACCTGTGATCTTTCCGTTTGCATCAACATCAATTTTCTCCGCTGCAGGAACCTTCGGCAGTCCGGGCATAGTCATTATATCACCCGTATATACAACGACAAATCCCGCTCCGCTGGAAAGTCTTATATCCCTTACAGTAATATTGAAGTTTTCCGGCTTTCCAAGAAGTGACGGGTCATCAGAAAGTGAATACTGTGTTTTTGCGATACATACAGGCAGTTCATCTGTTCCGAGTTTTTTTATGTCTGCAAGAGCCTTAAGAGCCTGAGTAGTATAAGTAACTCCGTCTGCGCCGTAAATATTCTGAGCAACCGCAAGTATCTTTTCCTTTACAGGCGCTTTGTCAGGATACATGAATTTTACCTCAGACGGCTTTTCTACAGCCTGTACTACCTTTTCAGCAAGTGCTTTTCCGCCCTCACCACCCTTTGCAAATACCTCTGAAAGTGCAAAGTCAGCGCCAAGACTTGTACAGTATTCCTCTATATATGAAAGCTCTGCATCGGTGTCATTTCCGAAGCGGTTTATAGCAACTACTGTCGGAACTCCGAATTTCTGCATATTTCCAATATGTACTCCAAGGTTTACAATACCCTTTTTAAGAGCCTCAAGATTTTCTGCACCAAGCTCAGCCTTCGGAACTCCGCCGTTATATTTGAGCGCTCTTACGGTCGCTACGATAACAACGGCAGACGGACGCAGACCAGTCTTACGGCACTTGATATCAAAGAACTTTTCAGCGCCGAGATCAGAACCGAAGCCTGCCTCAGTTACGCAGTAATCAGCAAGTTTAAGTGCTAATTTTGTAGCCCTTACTGAATTGCAGCCATGAGCTATATTTGCAAAAGGACCGCCGTGCATAAATGCCGGAGTACCCTCCAGTGTCTGAACGAGGTTAGGCTTTATAGCATCCTTAAGAAGCGCAGCCATTGCTCCGTTAGCCTTTATATCCTTTGCATATACAGGAGAACCGTCTGTTGTATAAGCGATAAGTATATTGCCAAGTCTTTCCTTGAGGTCGGTCACATCTGCGGCAAGACAAAGTATAGCCATAACCTCGCTTGCAACGGTTATGATAAAGCCATCCTCACGGGGTACACCATTCATTCTTCCGCCAAGACCTGCTACTATATTTCTGAGTTCCCTGTCGTTCATATCGAGGCAGCGCTTTATGAGTATTTTCTTGACATCTATTTTAAGCGCATTACCCTGTTGTATATGATTATCAAGCATAGCGCAGCAAAGGTTATTTGCAGCCGTAATAGCGTGCATATCGCCTGTGAAGTGGAGGTTGATATCCTCCATAGGTATTACCTGTGCATAGCCGCCTCCGGCAGCTCCGCCCTTTATGCCAAATACCGGTCCGAGAGAAGGCTCTCTGAGCGCTATTGCAGTTTTCTTTCCGATTTTTGTAAGCGCATCGCCAAGTCCGACTGAAGTTGTAGTTTTACCCTCTCCGGCAGGAGTAGGATTTATAGCCGTAACAAGAATGAGTTTTCCGTCCGGCTTATCCGCAGTACGGCTGATAAGTTCCTCTGATATTTTAGCCTTATATTTGCCGTAGTATTCAAGGTCATT
>CACZSM010000268.1 GCA_902783815.1 uncultured Ruminococcus sp. | reverse complement strand
TCAGTTCCTCGGCGAACAATTCCTCGGCGATATTCGCACTGTGCCTGCTCTGAGGATACTTGCTCCCTCTCTTCCTTTTATGTCATTTTCATCGGTTCTAAGAGGATTTTTTACCGCCGAAAGAAAAATGCTCGCTTCGGCAAGTGAACAGCTTATTGAACAGCTTACAGAAATATGCGTATGTATAACCGTTTTCTCCTTTTTCTCTCCCAATAACCTTACATCCGCCTGTCTTGCGGCTGTTTCCGGAACTGTTGCTGCTGAGATCGTATCATTTGTATGGGCGGCGGCATTGTACCTCATCGACATAAGATCTGTCGGATTCCGTCGGGAAAAGGTTCCCTCTCTTCTGCACCGTACCATGCCTGTTATTCTTCCCTGTACGGCAAGTGCCGGACTCCGCAGCAGTATGGCAGCAGTGGAAAGTATGCTGATCCCCATTGGTCTGAGGCGCTTCGGTACGGATGCCGCCGGGGCTTTAGCGGATTACGGCATGATAAGCGGAATGGCTATGCCGGTTATCGTATTTCCCTCAGTATTCATTCTGCCTTTTTCCACTTTGATAATAACGGAGCTTTCCCGTTCTGCTTCAACAGGTAATAAAAAGGCTATCAACAGGATGTCGGACAGGATGCTTTCATCTGCTCTGAGATATTCCATACCTGTAATGATATTGTTCATATTCTTTTCGGGAAGATTAGGCGACTTGCTCTACAACTCTGAAAGAACAGGAAAATATATAGCGGCACTTGCTCCGGTAGTGCCGCTGATGTATCTTGACAGTGTTATTGATGGTATGCTTAAAGGTCTTGACAAGCAGACAAGCTACCTCATCTGTAATGTGATAGATTCAGTGATAAGACTTTTTCTGACATGGTTACTACTTCCGTATTTTGGTGTTGCCGCAGTTATTTTTATAATCATATTCAGCGAGCTTCTTAATACTTCCATGAGTCTTTATTCACTTATGCGTACAGCAGATGTAAGAATAGCCATAGTAGATGATATAATGGTTCCTGCAATATGCACACTGATACCATGTCTGATGATATCCTTAATACCCACAGCAGAGTTTATAGCGCCTTCTGCGGAGCTTATACTGAAAATAATTATCTGTGCTGTGTTCTATATATCCGTACTGAAGCTGTCGGACAAATACAGGAATAATCGTGTATTTTTAAGATCCGGCAGCAGACAGCAGCCACTAAAAGGAACCACTGAATGATATCAGCGCAGGCACCCATAGGAGGTATTCTCCGGGTACACTGCGCTGCGATCAGCCTATAGAAATTGTATCATCCGTCATTATATTGCCATAGACCTTTATATTGTCCTTGCCGAATGGATTTTTCAGAGTCATTGCTGTATTTTTGCCCTCAACATCCTCATTATTCACATCCAGACTTACGATCCTCGATATTTCCTCCCAACCGGCTGTATTATTCTTTATAGTCTTGCGGTATATTTTTCCGGACTCTATCTTGAATGTTCCCTGCATCATAAGAACATCAGATTCCTTATCACACATCACTCCGAATTTGAAATCTCCGTTTCCGTAGAATTCAAAAACATAATCCACCTTATCACCGCACTTCGGACACTCTATTCTGCTGCCGTTCCATACCGCCGGAGTTCCGTATTCATCAGCAGCACTAAGAATCTTTTTCAGCGCAGAAAGCTTTGTCAGTATCTTATCAGTATCCTTATAGCCCTTTATGCTTTCATATCTTTCCAATGCTGTAAGATAATCCGCATCATCATAGCTTATTGCAGCCAACTGGTACATACATTCATCTGCAAGCTCACGGCTGTCCTTGTATTTATCAAGGAAGCGGAACGACTTATATGCCTCATCATATCTTGACTTTGCCATTTTTTCTGTTGCTGTGGAGTATATTTTCTTTACGCATATATTATACTCATCCACGGCTTCGTTTCCAAGCATCCTGTAAAGCTCTGCCGCATTAATATAATCTCCGGTTTCCTCTGCCCTTTCAGCCGCCATTTTCATTGACTGGATATACTTCTGGGTACTGTCAAGAAAGCCCTCTATCCTCTTATACAGTTCAGCAGCCTCAAGCATTTTTCCGGCATTATAAACTCTTGTTGCCTTACCGTAAATAGACTTTTTCATAAGCTCATTACTGTCAAGAAAACCGTCTATCTTACTGAACTTTTCGATAGCGCTGTCGTACTCAGAATGATTCAGCTCATTTACAGCTATAAGATATCTCACATAGGGAACTCCGTATTTATAAGCGGCAAATCCGGCAACGAACATCAGGATCGCCACCAGCACACCCGTTACAACTCTATGTCTGTAATACTTCTTTTCCTTACTCAGAAGCTCCTTTTTTTGTTTTTCACTTCTTTTTTTGAATTCTTCCTCTTCTTTTTCCTTTTCAGCTTCTTCAGCTGCTTCCGCCTCAGCTCTTATTATTGCGGCATTTGCCTCGACCTCATCAAGCTGTTTTCTTAGCACATCATGATCTGTATTTTTCCTCAGCCATTCCCTGCCTGCTCCGCACACAGTACACTGTTCCTCTTCCGACCAGTTAAGCGTACCACAGCCGCAGAGCCAGTATTTTTCCTTGAATACGGGCTGGAAAATAAGTTTTGTATGGTCAAGATCAACCTTTGCACAGTCAGATATAAACTGCTTATGCAGTTCCTTTTGTACATTGAAGATATTTTCCTGCTCCATATCAATATTGAAACGGTTTTTTTCAGTATTTTCCCATTTCGCACCTGACATTGTTGTTACGGATCTCAAAACAAACTCTACATTTCTTGTATCCGGGTGAGCAATACGGAATGATATCTCAGAGCCGAATGTCATATTTCTGCCGATATCAAGTTTATTATAGGTACATCCTACAATTACATCAACTTCTCTTCTTACGGAATCGTAGCATATGATATCACAGACAACAGAGTTTATCCTCTCAGGCTGTACATTCATAAATTTTGCGTAGGCGAACATAGCCCCCACCGTCAGATTCAGCTCTAATTTCATAGAGCAGAACATCAGCGGAGAACCCTCGAACCACAAATGTATATTTTTTTCCTCAAGCAGTTTTTTATTTTCAACAGCCATATATATATACTCCCAACAGTAAGTTTATTATTTTCAGATAGCAGAAAATTTTAACAAAATGTTAATAACCATTCTAATATTAATACATATCGTCAGCTTTGTCAAGAATGATAACAAATTCTTAACTTTTTTTGTTCAATATTTACTCTGTTTTTTTAGATTTGACTGTATCCGCTGAAAAATGTTGAAATTAGCGCTGATTCATTATATAATATAGTACAGAGGATATTCGTGCGCTTTCAGCACTGAATGTTATTACTATTTTTTGGAAAGGTACTAATTATGGATATCAGGATAATTAAAGCTGCTGCTGTTACTGACGCAGTAAAAAAACTATATATGGATATGAACTACTATATCGGCGATGATATTATGTCAGCTCTTTTAAAGGCGGAAGACGGCGAGTCGTCACCGACCGGAAAAAGTGTACTTTCTCAGATAATCGAAAATGACCGCATCGCCGCAAGAGAGGAAGTTCCGCTTTGTCAGGATACCGGAATGGCTGTGCTTTTTGTCGAATACGGCGAAAGAGTCGTTATTGACGGGGGCAGCTTCGAGGATGCTGTACAGGAGGGCGTAAGGAGAGCATATATTGACGGCTACCTCCGCAAATCTGTTGTAGATGACCCTGTTTTCGACAGGGTAAATACAAAGGATAATACTCCTGCAATAATTTATACTACTATTGTTCCGGGAGATAAAATTAAAATACTTGCAGGCTGCAAGGGCTTCGGCAGTGAGAATATGTCTGCAATAAAAATGCTCACCCCGTCTGCCGGACTTGAGGGTGTAAAGAAATTCATTCTGGATACAGTAAAATATGCCGGCCCTAACCCATGTCCTCCAATAGTTGTAGGAGTGGGAATCGGAGGTACATTTGAAAAGGCTGCAATGCTTGCTAAAAAAGCTACTCTCAGACCTATAAACACTGATAACAGTGACCCTCGCTATGCAGCATTGGAAAAGGAGCTTCTTGCGGATATCAATGCTATGGGCTTTGGCCCTGCTGGTCTTGGCGGCGACAATACTGCTCTCGGAGTAAATATCGAATACTTCCCGACACATATCGCCGGTATGCCTGTAGCTGTTAATATATGCTGTCATGCTGCAAGACATAAGGAAACTGAGATCTGAGATCATGGAGGTAAACTATGGCTAAAAAAATAACACTTCCGCTTACGGACGAAACTATTAAAGATCTTAAAGCCGGAGACAGCGTCCTTATCACCGGTTCAATGCTTACAGGACGGGATGCAGCTCATAAAAGACTGTATGAGCTTCTTGAAAATGGCGAAAAACTCCCGGTGGATATAGATGGAGAGGTCATTTATTATGTCGGACCTGCTCCGGCAAAGCCGGGTCATGCTGTGGGACCGGCTGGCCCTACTTCAAGCTACAGAATGGATAAATATGCTCCTGCTCTGCTTGACAGAGGTCTGAAAGGTATGATCGGCAAGGGCGCAAGAAATCAGGCTGTTATTGATTCCATGATAAAGAATGGATGCGTATATTTTGCCGCTATTGGCGGCGCTGCGGCGCTGATCTCAAACAGCATTAAAAAAATGGAGACCCTCGCATATGAGGATCTTGGAACTGAGGCTATCTATCGTTTTTATGTTGAGGATTTTCCGGCGATCGTTGCCATTGATTCAAAGGGTAACAGTGTGCTGGTAACAAAGGCTGTTAATGACGGAAAGGAAAGCTGATATGGAAGAAACAAAGGAACAATTAAAGGAAAACGAAACTGCTGAGGAAACAACTTCTCAATGCTCTGATGATATCGGGATCGGAGAACCAATAATAACATTTGATAATGTCACAAAGGTATATACCCTTTACAAAAACAGCCGTGAACAGTTTAAGGCTCTGTTTATCAAGTCAAAGAAAT
Source organism: uncultured Ruminococcus sp. (assembly GCA_902783815.1). Lineage (GTDB taxonomy): Bacteria > Bacillota > Clostridia > Oscillospirales > Acutalibacteraceae > UBA1213. Next base: position 9,348 of record CACZSM010000268.1, on the reverse strand, counting down.
ACAAGCGTCATAAGGCTCTGGACGGTGTGAACTTTACCATACGCAAAGGTGAATCTGTTGCCATAATCGGAAGAAATGGCGCAGGAAAATCTACTGTACTTAAAATGATAACCGGAGTTGCTTTCCCGACAACCGGAGAGGTAACTGTAAAAGGCAGAGTTGCGGCTCTTCTGGAGCTTACGGCTGGTTTCTCCGCTGATATGACCGGAAGGGAAAATATCAGCTTCAAATGCTATGTTTTAGGACTGAATGATAAGGAGATCAAGGAGATCGAACAAAAAGTAATTGATTTTGCAGATCTTGGTGATTACATAGATCAGCCTGTCAGGACATATTCATCAGGTATGAAAATGCGTCTGGGGTTTGCTATCAATATCAATACTAATCCTGATATACTTGTAATTGACGAAGCCCTGAGCGTCGGAGATGCAACATTCAAGAAAAAGTGCAAGGCTAAAATAAAAGAGATGATAACAAGGGATATTACTGTGCTGTATGTAAGCCACGGCAGAGATATACAGGAAATATGTGAGCGCTGTATCTACCTGCAAAACGGAAAGGTGATATTTGACGGTACTATGGAAGAAACTATGGAGAAGTATCCTGAGTTTGCAAAGTGATAAAAAAATTTTGACCCTCCGCAGATGCGGAGGGTTTTTGCATAAACCGCTCTAAAGCGGATATACTCTTTTTAAATATATGCCGGAGGTACAGTATGAAAACCATTATTGTAGCAGAACAAGCCCCTTTTCCCGTAAGCAATATACTTGTACGATTTTGTGAGGAATACGGAGGCGCTTTGATTTCAAGTCCCGGAAAATGCTTCAGTACCTGCGCCGACCCGATTTATAATATTATTCTTACTGACGGATCAGCAAAAATATCACTGCCGGGAAGTACAGTCATTTTCGCAGAAGATAACTACGATAACTTCAATATTGATCTTTCCGGCTGTACGGCTGTCATAAACCGTTATGACTTCAATGCTCTGAGGATAGCAGAGCATTACGGCTGTACTGCGATGATCTGCTCAATATCCGGGAATGATACGCTTACAATTTCCAGCTCCGATGACGACAGCTGCCTCATCAGTCTGAACAGGAGCATAAAAACTCCCCGTGGCATTACAGAACCATGTGAATATATTTTCCGGAGATTTAATGATGCTCCGGATGAGATCATCCTGTCCTGCGGCGCTGCATTACTGTGCTGCGGCACAAGGTTATGATATCAGTCCTCGTCAAAGAACTTTGCATGAATAGCCTTTACAGCTGCATCAGCAAACTCCTCATCAATAAGAACAGAAACCTTTATCTCACTTGTAGAGATCATACGGATATTGATATGAGCATCATACAGAGCCTCAAACATCTTTGTAGCAACTCCGGCATGACTTTCCATACCTGCGCCAACGATAGAAACCTTTGCTACCTTTTCGTCAACAAGAACCTTTTTGCCGCCTACATTGCTGACATATTCATTCATTACTTCCTCGGCTTCCTTTGCACTTGACTTTGCAACTGTAAAGGAAATATCCTTTGTACCGTCACGGCCGATAGACTGGAGAATTATATCAATATTGATATTCTTCGCAGCAAGTCTTGAGAACATCTTGAATGCAAGACCCGGCTCATCCGGTACGCCGATAACTGAAACTCTTGCTATATCTGTATCCTTTGCCACACCGCTTATCAGTAATTTTTCCATTTTTTTAGCCTCCTTAACGATTGTACCCGGAGTGTTCGTAAAGCTTGAAAGAACCTCCAGTTCTATATTATATTTCTTAGCCATCTCAACGCTTCTGTTATTCAGCACCTGTGCGCCAAGTGTTGCAAGCTCCAGCATTTCATCATATGAGATAGTTTTCAGCAGTTTTGCATTAGGTATCTTTCTCGGATCGGCTGTATATACGCCCTGAACATCCGTAAAGATCTGGCAAAGATCTGCGTGCATTGCAGCAGCGATAGCAACCGCACTTGTATCAGAACCGCCTCTGCCGAGGGTAGTAACATCCTCATAACGGTTTATACCCTGGAATCCTGCTACAACTACAATATTATTCTTATCAAGCTCTTTTTCTATCCTGTCTGTTCTGACACTCTTTATTCTTGCAGAAGTATATGCAGAAGTCGTCTGGAATCCAGCCTGCCAGCCAAGCAGTGATACGACCGGACAGCCCAGTCTTTCAATAGCCATTGCAAGCAAGGCAATAGATATCTGCTCGCCGGCAGCAAGAAGCATATCTTTTTCTCTTTTGGACGCATCAGGATTGATCTCATTAGCCTTTTCAATCAGATCGTCAGTTGTATCGCCCTGTGCAGAAACAACAACTACGACCCTGTTGCCTTTTTTGTAGGTATCAGTAACGATCCTTGCAACATTGAACACTCTTTCGGCATTTGCAACGGAGCTTCCGCCGAATTTCTGAACGATAAGACTCATCTTTTTTCCTCCATTTTCTTTTTATAAGCAGCCTTGAACAGACCGCCCGGAAATACCTGCGATACTGACCGCAAGACCTCCGTAATATATATCACAGATCCGAAATACGGATCTTTGACAGCACCTTGATACCCTTTTCTTCCAATTCAGCAACAGCCTTTTCCTGATCTGCAACTGTCATTGCTCCTGTTGTGAAGGCAAATTCATCAGCCGGAGCCTCATTACGGGCAATAAACCTTACTTCCGGCAGCATAGCGGAAACATCAGTCTTTGCAGCTTCAACATTTTCAGACTGTGCCCTGACATATACCGGGAATACTGTTTCCTCATACGGAGTAACAAGACTTGAATCTCCGTCTGTCCAGTAAAGCAGCTTTCTCCTTTTCAGGTGCTTTACGCAGTCGATTATATCAGCGACTACTGCACTTGCTGTAGGCAGTTTGCCCGCGCCCTTGCCGTAGAACACCACATCACCGGTAGCATCGCCGCGCACAAGTATTCCATTGAATACATCATCAACGCCTGCAAGCTGACTGCCGCTTTCAATAAACATTGGTTCAACAGTAATATCAAGTCTGCCGTCATCGAGCTTCTTGACCTGACCGATCAGCTTGATAACACCGCCCCATGCTGCCGCATAGGAAACATCCTCAAGTTTGATATCCGTAATACCTTTTGTATGCACAAGATCAGGGTAAATATGCCTTCCATACGAAAGTGATGCAAGAATACATATCTTACGGCAGGCATCGTGACCCTCAACATCAGCAGCAGGATTTCTTTCCGCATAGCCAAGCTGCTGAGCCATTTTAAGGGCATCCTCAAATGACATCTTTTCGCGGATCATTTTTGTAAGGATAAAATTAGTTGTACCATTAAGTATGCCTGCGATCTCGATAAAGTCATTAGCAGCAAGACACTGGCTTATAGGTATGATGATCGGAATACCGCCGCCGACACTTGCTTCAAAAAGGTAGTTTACATTATTTTCCTTTGCAATTGCAAGAAGCTCCGCGCCCTTTGTCGCAACAAGCTCCTTATTTGAGGTAACAACACTCTTACCGGCAAGCAGACACTTCTTTGTAAAATCGAAAGCCGGATTAACGCCTCCCATTACCTCTGCCACTACTTTTACTTCATCATCATTAAGTATATCATCAAAGGACTTTGTGAACTTATCGGAATACTCAAGACCGGAAAATTCTCTGATATCAAGTATGTACTTGATACCGATCTCCTCGCCGGCTCTTTTTGCAATGCTGTCACAATGGTTCAGAAGAACCTCGACAACACCTGATCCGACTACGCCATGTCCCATTACTGCAACCTGTACCATAAATATAACTCCTTATAGCTGTTTTTTTCATTGTCTGCCGTACAATCCATACGGCAGACAATTATTCTTTTTTTGATCTGTCAATCGCCTGCCGGTTCCGATACTGGTTCCGGTTCAGGCTCTGGTTCCGGCTCTGGCTCCGGTTCGGGTTCGGGTTCGGGTTCAGGCTCTGGTTCCGGCTCTGGCTCCGGTTCGGGTTCAGGCTCCGGCTCAGGCTCCGGTTCCGGAGTTGGTTCCTCAGATTCCTCTGGCTCCTCAGATTCTTCCGGTTCCACAGGTTCTTCTGAAGGTTCCTCGCTTGGTTCCGGTTTCCTGCCTGCATTCGGATTAAAGTTAGAATATCCGGGCATATTATCCGTTGTATAATATCCTACAGCAGTTTTTCCCGTAACAGAATAGTCAGTCAGCAAGCCGTCAGCAATAACATAATTATGCTGAACTACATCTCCGCCGAGATTATATTCTCTGTGAGGTTTATCTTTAAGGTATTCCTCCATTATTTCCTTCCAGAGTATATGCACCTGGCTCTGTTCACTCAGCGCAATTGACGCAGGAGTATCATGACCAGTCCAGATTCCTGCAACAGCATACGGTGAGCAGCCAATAAACCAGTTATCGCAGGAAGCATCAGTTGTACCTGTTTTTCCGATGATATCCCAGCCGCTTATCTTTGCTCTGAATCCAAGAGCTTCTCCGCCGGCATTAACAACATCGTGGAGGAGTCTGTTCATTATTGTTGCTGTTTCAGTTGTAATAACCTGTTCAGGCTTACCCCTGTCACGGTTATCAAGTATAACATTACCCTCGCTGTCCTCAACATAGTAATATGTGTACGGGTCATAGTGGTATCCGCCATTTCCGAACATCATATATGAAGCAGTCATTTCATCAACTGTTACGCCGCCATAGAAGCCGCCGATAGAAAGACCTGCGAGATTATTTGCATCATGATCTTCATCAAGATGCTGGAAGTTCAGTTTTTCCGTAAGGAACTTATAGCTGTTATCAATGCCGATAAGATTTATCGCGCTTACCGCACAGGCATTTGAAGAAATATTCAGCGCTCTTGTTACAGGAATATTTCCGTAATACGACATATACCAGTTATTAGGACCAGAAACATTACTTCCGTTTACAAAATCCCAGTCTGATACAGGCTGATCGGCAATAAGGCTTGAATAGTTCAGCTTCTTCATATTAATAGCGATAGTATATGAAGATACCGGCTTGATAGTAGAACCTGGCTGCAATGTTGACTGTGTAGCGTTATCCCAGAGCAGTCTGCCGTCCTTTTCGTCCCTGCCGCCTACGGTTGCAAGTACTCTTCCCTCAAAGTCCATAATTTCGTAGCCAACATCAAGGGTCTTATCACCGGGAGTTTTCCAGTTCTGTATTTTCTTTTCAGCCATCTCCTGTGTTTTCTTATCCATAGCGGCATATATGTTAAGACCGCCGCCATATATCAGGCTTTCCGCATAATCACGCTTTACATTGAGTTCCTTTGAAAGATCCCTTACAACATCACGGAATACCCTGTCCATATACCAGTTCCAGCCACTGTCATCCTCATCATCGTCATCCTCAATGATATAACCGATAAATTTCATATCATCGGATTCCTGAACTGCCTCAGTAAATTCCTTAGCGGATATAAGTCCTTGTTTGAACATCTGATATATGACATTATCCCGTCTTTCCTTATTCTTTTCAGGGAATATAAGAGGGTCATAGGCATATGGATTCTGTGTGATACCCGCAATAGCAGCACATTCTGCAACACTGCAATCCTGAATATTCTTATTGAAGTACAGATTTGCCGCAGACTGAACTCCACGGCAGCCTGCGCCGTAGTTTACGATATTGAGGTATGCTTCTATGATATCATCCTTGGAATATTCCTTTTCCATTTTAATAGCGCGATTGATCTCACGAAGTTTTCTGGTAATACTTACCTCATTATCCTCAGTAATATTTTTGATAAGCTGCTGAGTTATCGTAGATCCGCCGAATTCATCCCTGCCCGTAACAAGACTGAAAACTGCGCCGCCTGTACGGTACCAGTCAACACCCTTATGATCCCAGAATCGCTTATCCTCAATAGCTATCTGAGCATCTATCATATGCTTTGGAATATCCTGATATTTTACCCAGACTCTGTTTTCTGATGAAAAAAGCTCCTGATACTTTTCAAACTCAGTTCCATCATCATTAGTCGGTATCCATACGAAGCTCGTAAGATCAAGCTTTATCTTATTCAGATCTATATTCAGCGGTTCGTTTAGAATACTGAGCAGATAGAACCCGACAGATACTCCGACAACAAATAATGTAAGCAGAACGATCATCAATACAGTAACGATCAATTTCCGGATATTGCCGAAGAAATTGCCGATAACCGTCCAGATCGAAACAGAAAAGCCGGAAGGGGAATCTTCTGTAAAATGACTTATATCAGTTTTTCGCATAATTATAAGAACCCTCCAATTAAAAACCTACGGAGAAGGAGTCAGAAAAAGACGCTTCCTCCGGAAAAATGCAATACACCTTTGCTATTATATCATAAAATTTTTTCTTATTCAAGCATATCATCGCATAAAGCGGCGAAAAAATAAATACTGTATCACAATTATTCTGTGAAAAACATATAATAGCCCAAAAATAAGCAGTATATAATGGCTGAGAACAATAAATTCATTCCATATGTATAATACAGCGGAAGCCGTCAAGAATAATATCAGGGGTGATAAATTTGAAGCGACTGATGATATTTACCGGCATTTTCCTGTTTATATGTATAATCATTGACGGAATGATACTTCCATCCCTTCCTGCTCCGAAGGCTGCCGACCCTGCGGCGGCAAGCAGTGATCCATCGCAGCAGAGCAGTGTTTATGAAATATCAAAAAAATACATTCTTTCGTCCTACAATGGTTATGTTGCGGCATACCGTTATGGTGAAGAGAAGCCATTTTATATTAGTGGTACCCTGATAAATGATCTTCCGAAAAGCGACAGAGAAATGCTGAAAAATGGTATTGGCACTAACTCAAAAAAGGATCTTGATAGGCTCCTGCATGATTTTACAAGCTAATCAGGCACCGCATCAAACAGAAACCAGCGACTCTTCCGAATCGCTGGTATTGTCTGTAAATCAACGATGTCCGCCGCCGCCGCCAAAGCTGCCGCCGCCGCTGAAGCCGCCGCCTCCGCCTCCGCCGCTGCTGCTGCTTTCGATCTTATAGCTGGTGGTATGCTGTGTAAGGAAATTATCCTCCTGTCTTGTGAATTTTTTACGATTTTTAGAAGCGTATGCAGATGCAGAGATAGTCTCCCTGAACTTGTACTTCTTCTTTATGGATTTTTCCGATCCTATCGCTATCAAAATACCAATAAATATTCCTAACGCTAAAAATACTATCCAGTATTTGTATGGACGGAATTTCTGTTCGATTATCGTTCCTAAAAGATTATACCTGTAAACACCCTTCTCCTCGTTGAAATAGCATATATCCAGAGGATAACCTTTTTGCTTGAATTCCTCAAGGTTTTTAAGGAATTTATCTATTCCCTGTGTAACTGATGTAGAGCGTACCGGTTCTCCTGAAGCCGGAAGAACCTCATACATATCTTCAATTATTTCACTTATTCTGTCAGATAATCCGGCAGTACCATCCGTATAATAAAGCTTTGCATCATGCTGTGTACATATATAGTCATACGACGGCTTATGACCTTCAAAGTCAAGATACAGGAAAACACTGTTTGTATCCTTATCATTGCCAAAAAGCTTTATTATTGCATTTTTTGTAAAAGTCCTTGTTTGATTGTCTGTGCGATAGCGTCCGCCAATAAATACGCCGACATTCATCCCTATCTTGTCAGCCGTACTCTGTACACTTTTTTTCAGGTTTTCTATATCTGAGGCTGAGCCATATACACCTGCTTCATCAAGAAAGTATGCGTTTTCCTTATAGTAATATGAACCATTGAAAAGTGATGTGTTTACATCTGTTGCAGAATAGTCGTATTCTTTATTTTTTGATGTGTCAGGCTTTTTGGGGAGTGAATCCAGAATATCACTAAGCTCACTATCATCATCCGAAGCATATTCATCTTCATCATCGTAGTAGTAGCTGTCGTAATCATAATCATCATCGTAATCATCATCATACGCCAGGGAAACGATACCTGCCGGAAATGCCACCACAGCCGCAGCAAGTATGGCTGTTATTCTTTTTGCAATGTTCTTCATAACAGCAGACCTCCTATCAGATATCCTGCCGCAAATACCACTAATGTTGCTATAAGTGTTAATATCAGCTTATGAATACGCATTTTCCGGTCATCTATCGGAAGCTCTCCGGATATCTTTCCTGTCTGACCGTTTATCGCATATTCCCACACCTTACCTTTATAATGGAATGTCATAAACCATACCGGAAGAAGCAGATAGTTCCAGTTCAGTGACCGTACATTATCGTTGAACTTCTTATCCTTTATTCTTGTATAGCTGCATGAACCGATAACATCAGAGTGATTGCTGCTGTACATTCTATCTACTATCCTCGGAGCCACAAGCGTTTTATCTACATCATATTTATCTGCGAAAAAGCCGCTGAGGTACGCCATATCAAAATCCTTAAGATCCTTATAGTCAAAAGGCTCAATAGCCTCCATCAGTGAATCCTCGATTTTCTTTGAACCGTCGGCAGGAACACCAAGATACTGAACCGAAAGATCTCGTATTATTTGATATTTCTTTATCTGCGTATAGTGATAACTGCCGCTTGTCCAGCTTTTTTCATTTTCTCCGATTGCTTCAAATCTCGTATCGGTTTCAGCATCGGCTGTCCAGAACGGAACATAAAGACCCGTCATTCTTTCGATCTGCTTCTGAGATATCAGGTCATTAGGTATATACTTCTTTTTTGCTGCCCATTTATTGAATATGTCAACAGCCTTATCCTTGCCAAATGCAAATGGTATGACCTTTGACGGCTGATACATCCCCTCGACTCTGCCCTTCAGAATAACCGGATTATGACAATAGTAGCAAAAAGAGGCTGCCGTATTCATATCTGAAACGATCTCAGCTCCACAGCTCGGACATGAATAGAGTTTTGTATTTTCCTCAAATTCCTTTTGCTGTCTCATGCGTTCAGCATCCTGAGGAGACTGCGGTTTCTTTTCAGTCTGAGCTTTTTCCTCCTGTTTTTTCTTATCGTCAGCCTTTTCTCTTCTCTGACTGAGCATATTATTAACTTCTTCAGTTGAGAAATCGCTGAGGCAGAATTCACAGCAGAATTTTTGTTTATCAGGATCAAATTTCAGTTCCGCATTACAATTCGGACATTTATACTGTTTTACATCCATTTTTGTCCCCCACCCTCATATTTTTTCGTCATTCTTTGACATCATCTTAATTATACTATACTCTCCCCCATTATGTCAATGTTCCCCCTTACGCAGTACATGGAATTCAGCTTTCTTTAAAAGAAAAATAGCCAACAAAAAGGCAAAAGTTTCGGTCAAGCCTTTTCAAAGGCTTGTGGGGGTCCAGTGGGGCAAAG
>CACZSM010000267.1 GCA_902783815.1 uncultured Ruminococcus sp. | reverse complement strand
TAAGAGGCGGTTCTGATGAAGTTGATTCTAACGGCAGATATACCGGATACCTTGACCGTGAGATAGTATTTTTGGGTGATGCGATCGGCGGTTCAGGAAAGGATTATAATTATAGATTTGAATATAAAAAATCCGGAGATAAGAAGTCCACTATTTTTCAAAATTACTGCCCTGTTGATTATTTTGAATTTACACCCAATTTACCCGGAGTTTATGATTGTGTAATGAAAGTCAGAGATTCCGATGGTAATATCGCTACCTTAGAAAAGAGCTTTGATGTCCAGGGTAAATCAGAACCTTTTGTATCAGCAAAACTATCATCAGATAGTGTTTCTATCGGCACCATCGTAACAATTAACGCTTACGGAAAAGACGGTCATTCTCCATATAAATATACATATGAATATGCTTACAGCAGTACCGGATATGTTAATGCAGTCGATTATAAGGCTTTAGCATCCAATGTAAGTGAGGTATCTTATACATTAAAACCTACTAAGGCTGGCTATTACAGAATTCGCGTCAAAATTACAGATTCAAAAGAGCATACTGCTATGTCAAAGGAATATGATCTAAAGGTCAATGAAAGACAATTAAAATCGGATGATGAATATGCAGATATGATCGTAGCTTCTCTGATCAACTCGAATATGAACGATTTTGATAAGGTACTTGCTATTCATAACTGGATCATAGATAATACGGAGTATGATATTGAAGGATATAGTTCCGGTGATATCTCAGCGAAATCTTACAGAGCATCCGGAGTATTTGAAGAAGGTCTTGCCGTATGCGATGGATACACCAAAGCTTTTGAGCTTATGGCTTCCAAAGCAGGCTTGTCTGTTAACCGTGTTGCCGGCACTGCTGTAAATAATTATGGAAATAGGGAAGCTCACGCATGGAACCAGGTCAAAGTCGATGGCAAATGGTACAATATTGATGTCACCTGGGACGATCCGATAATTGACGGCAGCTCCAGCGGAAATAACCTCAGCTACAAATACTTCCTCCTTCCCGACAGCAGCTTCAAGGATCATACCCCTGATGCTTCATCCACCAGGTACTCCTGTACAACTGCTCAGCCGACCGCAAAATTGACAAAGTATGCTATTGATGCCGAGCTTGCCGCTGATAAGAAATGTGCATACTGTGAAAGCACCTCCGCTATGAAAACGGCTATGGCAAACTTCCACAACAAAGGCATAAATTCATTCCGTATTATCTATAAGACTTCAAAAACAGATACAAGCCAGATTTTCAACGATGCTTTCTCCTGTGCGCCCTCTGGATGCGGTATCAGAGTAAGTCTGATAAACTGGAAACTTGACGGCTACTGGGAGCTTACTGTTACTCTTTCATAACTGAACAGCCACAGAATATACTGTGTTAAAAAAATTAACCTGCCGAACTATCTTTGATGATAGCGCGGCAGGTTTTGTATTTCTATGTAGTTTTGACTTATGCTTTTGCTGTTGACAATGGCTTTGTCCAACTCTTTATGTCAAGCGTCAGAAGTATCGGATATATTTCAAGCCTTCCGAAAAGCATTGCTATTGTCAGTATTAATGTTGAAAAATCGGAATAATCGTTATATCCTCCCATCGGACCTACTGCTCCGAACCCCGGCCCTACATTGTTTACACAGGTTATGGCCGCTGTCAGATTTGTCTCAAATCCAAACGGCTCAAATGATATCAGAAGGAATGTACCTCCGATGAGAAGTATGTATATTGCAAAATATGTGCTTACACGATGAAGAGTTCCATTATCGACAGCCTTGTTGTCGATCATTACTGTATTTACAGAATGTGGATGGAACATTGTGCGGATATCACGCAGTATCATCTTTACGAGTATCAGAACTCTTGATATTTTGAGTCCGCCTGCCGTAGAACCTGCACAGCCTCCCACAAACAGCAGTATGAACAATATTCCCTTTGCAAGCGGCGGCCAAAGGTTGAAATCCGCTGTGGAGTATCCTGTTGTGGACATCAGCGACGATACCTGGAATACAGAATGTCTGATACTTTCGCCAAAGTCATTACCGTAAAGCGGAAGAATATTCACAGCAATAACTATTGATGAAACCGCTATCATTGAGAAGAATATCCAAAGTTCGGTATTCTTTATCGCAGAGCTTATCTTGCCGATCACAACAAAATAAAACAGGTTGAAATTTATTCCGAACAGTATCATGAATACTGAAATGACCCATTGCAGATACGGCGAATAGCTGCCAAGAGAATCTCCTCTGATACCGAAGCCTCCTGTACCGGCTGTACCGAGAGCGTGAACTGCACTGTCATAGACCGGCATACCTCCGATAAGGAGCAGTACGAATTCACAGGCAGTAAGCGCAAAATACAGTACATATAATATTCTCGCCGTTTCCTTGACTCTTGGTACCAGTTTATCTACAACAGGCCCTGCCATTTCAGCGCGCATTATATGTATCATTCTTCCGGAATCAGACGGTACTATCGCCATAAGCAGTACAAGCACTCCCATACCGCCTATCCAGTGTGTAAAGCTGCGCCAGAAAAGCATACCACGACTCATTTTTTCAACATCTGTCAAAATAGTAGCACCTGTTGTCGTGAAGCCGCTGACAGTTTCAAAAAAAGCATTAAAAACATTTGGTATCTCCCGGCTTATTATGAATGGAAGGCAGCCGATCACAGATACCGCTATCCAACAAAGAGTCGCAATAGCAAAGCCCTCCTTTGCATAGATAACCTTTGTTCTTGGCTTTGCTGAAACAGTAAGAAGAAACGCGCTCAGAATTGATGCGCCACAGGTTATTGCAAATGCGATCACTCCGTTCCATTCCTGATAAAGCGCCGCTACAATAAGCGGCAACAGCAGTAATACAGTCTCCAGTTTAAGAACCTTTGCCACCGTAAAAAAAATCATTCTGCGATTCATAATATATCTCCGTTTTATAATAGATCAGTTTGCCATAATATCCGAAAGGTCATTCAGTCTCTTGCCGGACACGACTATTATTACTTTATCATCCTTTGCAATGAAATCTTCACCGGTCGGGATTATTGGTTTACCCTTTCGTATAATGCCTGCGATGAGTATATGACTTTTCAGTTTAAGCTCCTTTATCGGAACATCAATATAGGCAAATTCCTTGCGTACATTGAATTCCAGTACCTCAGCCTGATTATCCATCAGCTTATACATCGTTTCAACATTGCTTCCCATAGAATTTTCTATCGCCCTTGCATACTGCACCACGATATCCCTGACTATTTTTCCGGGCGTTATACATCTGTCAAGGTTCAGTTTTGCAGCCATTTTAACAAGTTCATCACGGTTTATCTTTGGTATGACTGTCGGAACATCATGTGCGGCTGCAAACATAGCTATAAGTATGTTTTCCTCATCCATTCCTGTAAGAGTAACAAAAGCATCAAGGCTTTCAAGACCCTCTTCAAGAAGCAGTTCCTGCTGTGCGCCGTCACCATTTATAACAACAGCCTTTGGAAGCTGTTGTGAAAGTGTCGTACACTTCTGACGGTTTCTTTCGATCAGCTTAACACTGTTTCCGGCAGCAATAAGCATATTTGTAAGGTAGAAAGCGATACGGCTTCCGCCGAGTATCATAATATTTTTAGCCTTCTTTTTTGAAATGCCAAGAGCTTTAAGCAGTTTTTGTACCTGTGATATCGGCGCTGTAAGACCTATCTTATCTCCCTCTTTAAGAACAAAATGACCGTCGGGGATAATAAGCTGTTCGCCTCTTTGCACCGTACATACAAGGAAGGTTGCTTTCAGCTTATTTCTCAGTTCAAACAGTGATTTTCCTTCCGCCGGAGAATCTTTATTTATTATGACTTCTATTATTTCAAGATTGCCCTCCGAAAAGGTTTCCACTTTTACTGCGGAAGGCACTTTCAGGACATTGAACATTTCCCTTGCGGCGAGCATCTCCGGATTTATTGACATAGAAAGGTCAAGTTCCTGTTTAAGGAAGTCAAGACTTTTTGTATTATACTCAGGGTTCCTGATACGGGCAATAGTATGGCTTGCGCCGAGTTTTTTTGCGAGGTAGCAGCAGAGCATATTCATCTCATCAGATGCGGTTGCCGCAATAACAAGCTGAGCATTTTCCACTCCTGCATCCTGCAGAACAGTACAGTCGGTACAGTTTCCGCACACTCCCATTGCATCATAAATATTTGTAGATTCGCTGAGTATCTGCATATCGTCATCAATAAGGGTAACGCTGTGACCTTCCTCAACGAGTCCGGCAGCGACAGTAAGTCCGACCTTACCGCATCCGGCAACGATAACATTCATTTCCCATTCCTCCGAATTATTTGATATCCTTATTATAACACATCTTTTTGAAAAAATAAAGACCCGCGCAGTGCCTGCGCTCTCAATGTTTCTCCTGCTGAACTTCTGGAACTTAAATATGGTTATCAACATACATAATGGTTAAAGTGTCAGGTAATTTCTCCATGTCGGCAACGCTGACAATGCCGCTTTGCGGTTCTTAAATAAACAAAAAATAATTAGTCGAGCGCGGTCTTTCTTTCTTGACATAGGTTACACACTTTAGATACCATTAGATTCATCACATTTAACTTTTAACATTTTACTTTATCAATAACATTCTATTAACTTTAAAGAAAAAGCTCACAGATGAGGAAAACCTCTCCTTGTCTGTGAGCCACATCATTTAATTCAGAAAAGAACCGAAAGGGGCATAAACCTGAGATAGTCGCAAGAAATGAGCCGGAACGATATCCCCTCATATTCACCAATAAAAGCTCTTTTTGCGCCATCACCATGTATATGACCGTAGAAGCACCTACGGATATTGTACTCCCTCAGCACATCCAGTATTTCCATGCACTCCATATTGTTAAACACAGGGGGATAGTGCAGGAATACGATAGGGTCAAATCCGGCTTTCACCGCCGGTTCAATAGACATTCTGAGTCTGCCGACCTCACGGCGCAGGACTTTCATATCTGCATCGGTTTCGGCATCATAAAACCATCCCCTCGAACCGCACAAAGCAATACCGTCCGCAACATAATAATTGTTATGCAGTATGGATATCGTATCAAATCCATTTTGAGCGAGGAACTTTTCCATTTTTGATTTAGTTGTCCACCAGTAGTCATGATTACCCTTGAGAAATATTTTCTTACCATTCAGTTTATTGATAAAATCAAAATCCTTCAAAGTATCTTTAATATCCATTGCCCAGGATATATCTCCGGCGATCACGACCGTATCATTCTGAGTGACCAGTTTCTGCCAGTTTGAATATAAACGATCCGTATAATTGTCCCAGCCCTTAAAAACATCCATAGGCTTATCCGTACTGAAAGACAAATGCAGATCTGCTATAGTATAGACCGCCATAATATCAAACTATTTTCAGACCACTGAGGACTGTCTGCGGCATTTCATCGACCTCGCAGGAAAAGCTGAATCTTTCCTCAGCATTTTTAAGAGCCGCCAGCGGAGCAGGCACAGTAGTTTTTGTTTTTGCAGAAAGTTCTTCAACAGCGGCGAATTCATCCTCCGGGAGCTTATCGCTGCTTACTGCTGAAAGCACTGACTTAGCGAATTTGTAGGGGCTTGCAGTTGAAGCGATAATTGTAGGAGTGGTATCATTTGTTGTGCCTACATACTGTTCATACACATTTACAGCAACAGCAGTATGTGTATCTGAGAGGTAGTTTTCATTTTCGTACAGTGAACCGATAGTTTTCTTTGTATTATCGTCATCGCAGAAGCCGCCGCAGAAAAGCTCCTGTAATTTTGCCTTAACGGCATCATCAACTGTATATGAGCCGTTTTCGCTGAGTTCTTTCATCCAGGATGACACTTTTTCAGCGTCACCGTCTGTAAGGTGATAGAGCAGTCTTTCAAGGTTACTTGAAACAAGTATATCCATTGACGGAGAAATAGTAGTATAGAAGTTTCTGTTTTTATTGTAGGTACCAGTTTTAATAAAGTCTGTAAGGACATTATTTGAATTTGAAGCGCAGATAAATTTCTTTATCGGCAGACCCATTTTCATACCATAGAAAGCAGCCAGAATATTGCCGAAGTTTCCTGTAGGAACGCAAACATTAACAGGATCGCCCAATGCTATTTTACCCTCATTTACCATATCGCAGTAAGCGGAGAAGTAATAAACGATCTGAGGAAGGAGTCTGCCCCAGTTAATAGAGTTAGCGCTTGAAAACAGCATATTATTTTCAGCAAGTTTTTCCTTGATCTGAGTATTTGTAAAAATCTTTTTAACACCGGTCTGAGCGTCATCGAAATTACCCTTTATTGCAACAACGCTTACATTATTACCCTTCTGAGTAGCCATTTGTCTTTTTTGCATAGGTGACACACCGTCAACGGGATAGAAAACCATTATTTTAGTACCGTCAACATCCTTAAAGCCCTCAAGAGCAGCCTTTCCGGTATCGCCGCTTGTTGCAACGAGTATAACAGCCTCTTTGCCGCTGTAAGTTTTCTTTACGGATTTAGTAAGAAGGTGAGGGAGTATCTGCAAAGCCATATCCTTAAAAGCGGATGTCGGGCCGTGCCAAAGCTCCAGCAGAGCCATTTTGCTGCTGCCGCTTTCAATATAAGAGATAGGACAGGGGTTATCCGAGCCGAATTTTTCAGCTGTATAGGCAGCGTCAACACTTTCACTGATCTCCTGTTCTGTAAAATCAGAAAGGAAGTCGCCCATTATTTTTTTAGCTCTTCCCCTGTAGTCAACAGCTGAGAGTGCCTTTATATCCTCCATGGAATACGAAGGAAGCTCCTGCGGTACAAAAAGTCCGCCCTCATCAGAGATACCCTGAGCGATAGCCTGAGAAGCGGTTACCACCTTATTTTTGTTTCTTGTACTGTTGTAATTCATTTACATTTCCTTCTTTCTTTCAGATATTTCTGGTCTATATTAATCGGTCATTTCAGATTTTCGGTAAAGAATCTGAAAGCGTTGCCGAAAAATATATCATTAGTGATGTTCTCGCCGAATCTTTTTACAAACAGCCTGTACAATTCCTCCACAGATTCTATCCCACGCATATCAGAGGGGATATCTGCTCCGTCGAAATCAGCGCCCATAGCAAGCGCCGAGCCAGCGCCATATTCAATAAAATATCCGGCATGATCTATTATATCACACATTTTTGCTTTTGTCTTGTCTTTATTCAAAAAATCCACACAATAATTAAGACCAATAAGACCCTTATGTTGTACAAGAGCAGTAATTTGTTCATCCATAAGATTTCTTCTGTGGGGAGTAATGGATCTTGCATTGGAATGTGAAGCCACGAATGGTTTTTCTGCGATACTCTCGACATCCCAGAAAAGTTTTTCACCTGCATGAGATATATCTACAATAATTCCTGTTTTTTCCATTTCATGTACAGCCATTCTTCCGAATTCCGAAAGACCGCCGTTTTCCGTAATGCCGATACCGTCTCCAAGTTCATTTGAGCCGTTCCAGGTAAGGGTCATCATTCTCACGCCGATATCATACAATTCAGTTATTCTGTGGAGATCGCCAGCAAGGGCAGCGCCGCTTTCGACAGTCAGGATAATACCCTGTCTATGATTTTTTGAAACGAATTCAATATCATCCGCAGACCTGCACCATACAATTGAAGATGCCTCAAGCTGTTCTTTCAGCTTTGCGACACACCCGTCAAAAAGAGCCACAGCATCTTTTCCACGGTATTCATCCGGGATCCATATAGCAAGACATTGAATATATGGTGAAATTCCGGAGGATTTATTGAATGATATATGGAATTCATCATTAAAAAGTGTACTTTGTTCCGTAAAGGCGCGATACAAGGTATCGCAGTGCAAATCAAAAAGCCTCATATTTCCTCCTACGCTGATAAAATCCTCTGTCAGTTGATCCACGGGCGTTTACTTCCTGTCCAGCCCTTTTCATTCCAGTATTCCATATCCTTTTTCAGATTAAAGCCATTTTTTTGCATCATACGCATAATAGAAAAAAGAAATTTTGTTTTAAAACCAGGTTTTACTTTTCCATTCCTTCTGACAAGTTCCGAAGCAATCGAAGAAGCAGCCTTATCTATTGTTTTTTTCTTCTTATCGCTGACACTATCCCAGTCAACAGCTGCAACTGCGACACCATACTTGTATATTTTTGCAACTCCCCAATAGGACAAGCTGTCCGCCATATCCTTTATAGCGCTGTTCATTCCTGCTCCTGCCGCTGTACTTACACAAACTCCCTGTTTGCTGAACATCAGTTGTTCAGGTCTGTGAGGCATCCAGCGATATCCATAGTGGTCGAGCAGAGATTTCATAGCGCCTGTCGCATGGAACACATACACAGGACTTGCAAGAATTATAACATCAGATTCATCAATAGCCCTTGTTATCGGCAGCAGTTTCTGGTAGTGAGGACATTTTTCCTCACCCTTTACAAAGCACTGTGTACATCCGCAGCACATTTCTCTGAAATCCCTCGGCAAGAAGAATTCAGTAATATCACCGCCTGTCTTACGGGCTATTTCGTGTGCTATATGGTATGTTGAGCCTTTATGATCCTGTCCATATATTACAACTACCTTCATATTTTCTTCCTCACATATCAAAGATTAATCATATTAGTGTGGCACTCCGGTCGCATCGAAAGCGCCTTTCAGGTGGTTGATATCTATAACGCTTTTAGTTACATTATCATAAACGACCTCTATAACATCGAAGCGTATCATCCGGTTGCCCTTCACATCCTTATTGTTGCAAAGATAAAGTAAAGTAGTCTTGATTATCTTTCTCTGCTTGTTTTTATCGACCCATTTGCAAGGTCTGTCCAAAGAATTCAAAGACCTTGTTTTGACCTCTACAAAAATAAGATATTTACTGTCTGCGGCAATTATGTCTATTTCACCGCAGCGAGCCGAGTAATTTCTATCAATTATTTCATACCCGTTATTTTTCAGATAACCTGCAGCGACATTTTCACCCATTTTTCCGATAACCTTATTTTTTGCTCTTTCCGCCATACTCAACACCTGCCAATATCTTTTTCAGGAACGACATACGGTGTATCTCACATGGACCATATTTCAGAATAGCCTCTGTATGAGCCTTTGTCCCGTAGCCCTTATGCTTTTCAAAGCCATACTCCGGATACCTGACGGCAAGTTCTTTCATAAGTCTGTCCCTGCTCACCTTTGCAAGTATAGACGCTGCAGCAATTGATTCAGATTTTGAATCTCCCTTTACAATAGCCGTTGCAGGTATTTCAAGAACAGGTGTTTTATTGCCGTCTATCATTGCAAAATCCGCTTTCATCTGCAAGCCCTCGACAGCTCTTTTCATAGCAAGCATATCTGCCTGTAATATATTCATTCTTTCAATTTCCTCTACAGATGCGCTTGCAACGCAAAAAGCAAGCGCCTTTTCCTTTATCTCATCAAAAAGCTGCTCACGCTTTTTTTCACTCAGCTTTTTAGAGTCCGTAACTCCTTCAATTATCATATTTTCCGGAAGAATAACAGCTGCCGCAAATACGGGTCCTGCAAGCGGACCTCTTCCGGCTTCATCCACACCGCATATAGCTTTATAGCCCTGTTCACGGTACATCTTTTCAAATTCTAACATCTTTATGATCCTCCGCTTTATCAAAAGTCATCTTACCGAGCAGACCTCCACGGAATTCGTCCAGAATTACCGCAGCAGCCCTTTCTGTATCGACCTCTCCTCCGGATATGAGCATACCTCTTTTTCTGCCGATCATTTCAAGTATTTCATGATCCGTTTTATCTGCGATCTCATCCCGTAAGAGCTTATATCTTCCGCATACAGCATCAGGGAATTCATTTTGCAGATAGCCTAAAAGCCTACAGCAAAGAGTTTCCGTATCAATGACATCATCCTTTACCGAGCCTATAAATGCCAGTTTTTCTCCGACAGCCGGATCATCGAATTTTGGCCACAGTACTCCGGGAGTATCAAGCAGATCAAAGCCCTTGCCTATAGAGTACCACTGATTACCCCTTGTAACGCCGGGTCTGTCCTCAGTTTTTGCCCTGTTCTGCTTTGACATACGGTTTATAAATGACGATTTCCCGACATTCGGTATTCCAACTACCATTACTTTTATCGTTCTGCCTGTCATTCCCTTTGATTCCCATGATTTTATCCTGTCTGAAAGCACAGTGCGAACTGTCGGAATAAAAGCATTTAAGCCCTTGCCTGTTTTACAGTCAAGAGCTATTGCTGCTATATTTTTCTCACGGAAAAGATTTATCCATTTTTTTGTCTGCGCAGGGTCAGCCATATCACATTTATTAAGTATGACAAGTCTTGGCTTATTATTGATAATGCTTCGCAGATCAGGGTTACAGCTTGAATATGGTATCCTTGCATCAAGCAGTACAG
>CACZSM010000266.1 GCA_902783815.1 uncultured Ruminococcus sp. | reverse complement strand
TCATGTCTATACTCCTTCCTGTTTTTCTACAAGAATAGTATAGCACATATTCTGAAAATTTAAAAGTTATTTATTAACAATTCCTAAGCTGCTTGTTAAAGGGTTGGTAAAGTATTTTTCAGGACTTCTGATAATTATAGCTCTGCTGTTTATTCCTGCCGGGACATTCAGCTATTATAATGGCTGGCTGTTTATCGGACTGCTGTTTGTGCCAATATTGGCAGTGGGAATTGTGCTTTTTCTGAAAGAACCGGGTCTGCTTGAAAAAAGGCTTGACGCAAAGGAAAAGGAATCCGAGCAGAGGGGAGTTATATTTATAAGCGGAGCAATGTTTATTTCCGGATTTATTGCTGCAGGACTAAATTACCGCTTTGGGTGGATAATAATTCCGGATATTGCTGTAATAGCTGCATCAGTGCTGTTTTTGATTTCGTATGTGATGTATGCGGAAGTGCTTAGGGAAAATACATATCTCTCCCGTACCGTAAAGGTCGAGGAGGGACAAAAGGTCATTGACAGCGGTTTATATGGGATAGTACGGCATCCGATGTACTCTGCAACGGTAATAATGTTTCTTTCCATACCGCTAATACTTGGTTCGCCGATATCATTTCTGATTTTTCTGATTTATCCTGTTATAATTGCAAAGCGGATAAAAAATGAAGAAAAGTTGCTTGAAAACGGTCTTAGGGGATATGCGGAATATAAAAAGAAAGTAAGATACAGATTAGTACCTTTTGTATGGTAAAAAAGCAAGTCAGCCTTTGTGTAAAGTTACACAGAAAAGGCTGACTGTTTTTATTTCTTTTTAAGCAGAGCGAATGCGGCATAGTGGCGGATATCAAATTCTTCGGAAGCAATACTGTCAAGGAGTTTTTTATGTTCTGATTCCCATTCTGATATTTCATTCTCAGAAAGCGATGCGCCGATTCCTCGACAGGCTTTCATTCTGCCATGCCATGATTCCCTTGTAAAGTGTACCATAAGCGGATATTCCTCATGGGCTGAAAGAACAAATTTTTCCTTGTAAATTTCAGGTATGGTGATAGGATGTATAGTTTCTCCTGCGCCGCTCCAGGATGGGTTATATTTAAGAACAAGCTGCTCGCTTGCGCCTGCTATTTCATCCTCGAAGGGCAGCCATGCCATATAAAGTACGAGTATTTTACCCTCCGGCTTAAGAATACGGCAAAGCTGAGGCATGAGCTTATTATGGTCAAAGTACCAGAAGCACTGACAGGCGGTTACGACATCAAAGTAATTATCCGAAAAAGAGATTTTTTCAGCTGCAGCAGCAAGATACAGGATATCCATATTTTTTGAAAGCAGCTTAGCCTGGTCTATCTGTTCGGGGGATATATCCGTTCCTACCCATTTTGCGCCATATTTATACATATTTCTCGGAAGAACTCCGGTTCCTGTTCCAAGATCAAGAATCCGCTGACCGTTTTTACAAAGACCGAGATCAATAATTTTTCTATAGAATTCCTGCGGATAGACATCTCGGAATTTAGCATAGTCAAGAGAAGTTTTGCCCCAGTCGAAGGGCTTTCCAGCATCTATTTTTTTATCCTTAATAATCATGAAAATTCTCCTTTGCTAAGTGAAGCTGACACATCCAAAGTGGATTATAACACAAAATCAGGTGAAATGAAATATCTTTTTTTGCGCCGGCGTCCGCTGACAATGGTGCTGCGCACCTAAAGGTGGTCACGCACCAGGCGGAATATGAATAAAAAATACCATTGACAAAATAGCCGAAATGCAATAAAATATAATTAACATGAAAGATTATTTTAGGAGGAGTGTATAATGAAAACTGCAGGTATATTGAAAAAAGTCGCTGCAATGACTCTTTGTGCTGTATTGATCGCTTCGGCAGTTGTAACTGTACCTACAGTGATTAGTGACAAGGGTATTGTTGCAAGTGCAGCTGAAACCTACGGCGACTATCAGAACGAAGTAGCTGAAAACAATGAGATACAACTCTTGAAATATAATGGTAACGGTGATTATGTCGTTATTCCAAGTCAGATAGACGGTAAGAATGTCACAAGTATAGCAAAATATGCTTTCAATAACCAATATTCAATCAATTCTGTAGATTTACCCGGAACATTTACTTCTGTATCGCCATACGCTTTTTATGGCTGTTATGGACTGGAGTCCGTTACTCTGGCAGGTACTGTTACAAGTATTGGAAATTTCGCATTTGAATTCTGTGATTCACTTAAAACCATAAAAATAAGGGGAAAAATAACTTCGATCGGAAGAGGCAGTTTTTACGGATGTGAAAATATTGAAAGTTTTGATTTCGGCAACCGACTTGTATCTGTCGGAAGTGAAGCGTTTGTTAATACATCTCTTACCTCTGTTGTACTGCCTGATACGGTCACAGAGATAGGTGAAAAGGCATTTGGCTATAACTATAAATATGGAGAATACAGTAAGGTAAAAGGATTTGTAGTCAGAGGAAAGAAAGGCTCGGCTGCTGAGACATATGCAAATGAAAATGGATTCATTTTTGACAGGACGGATGCAGCGCCGGCAGATGAAATTTACGATTATGATTCCGTAGATGAGGGAATTGTAATTACAAAATATAAAGGAACAGGGATCACTGTATATATCCCGTCAGCAATAGACGGAAAGACGGTCATAGGCATTGAAGACGGAGCTTTCAGCGGATGTAAAAGTCTTAGTTCTGTCACAATACCGTCCACAGTAGAAAGTATAAAAGGAAACCCGTTTACTGGTTGTACAAGCCTTGTCGATATCAATGTGAATACTGGAAATACGGTATTCAGTTCAGTTGACGGAGTTGTATTCAATAACGACAAGAACAGGATAAACTTTTTCCCACCCGGACGAAGCGGCTATTATACTATTCCAGACGGAGTAGTATCATTGAGTAATGTAGCTTTCCGGGACTGTAAAATGCTAAAGGGAGTAAAGGTACCGGACAGCACTTTCGGTATAGATGAGTATAGTTTCGGATATCACAATGCTGATATTACGCTTTTTGGCAGCAGTGACAGCAAAGTAAAAGCATTTGCAGAAGAAAACGGTATCAGGTATGTACTTGCGGAAAAAGTAGATTTCGGCAAAGTCGGCGGCTGTGACTGGATCTATGACAAGGATACAAAAACTCTGACGGTATCAGGAAACGGAGAAACCGGCTACTATCCGGAAGGCGGTCAGCCTTGGAGTGGATATGAGGTCAGGAACCTTGTAATAGAGGATGGAGTAACGAATCTAAGAGCAGGAGTATTTTCCGGACTGGAAATAGAAAGTGCAGAAGTTCCGGCTTCTGTATATAATGTTGGGATGCTCTGTTTCAGAGACTGCAAGAATCTTAAAAAGGTCACTCTGACAGAGGGATTGGTAGAGATAGGCGGCGGAGCGTTTGAAGGCTGTGAATCACTTGAGGAGATCAGTTTGCCGTCAACACTCAGAAGCATTGGACCATTCTCATTTGACGGCTGCGTTAAGCTGGATAACATTGTTATTCCGGATGGAATAGTAAGTTGGGGAGTAAACCCATTCAGAGATACGCAATGGTACAAAGGTCTGCCGGATGGTGATGTATATGCAGGAAAGACATACCTTACATACAAGGGAATAATGCCTGCTAATTCTACCCTTACGATAAAGGACGGAACCGAAAGGATAGCAGCAGGAGCTTTGGCAGCAAACGGTGAACAGTCCGGACTTGTAAAGCTGGTAATACCGTCAAGTGTTATTGATATAGGTGAAAACAGCTTTTATGGATGTACCTCGTTGAAGTCAGTTACGATACCGTCTTCTGTAAAGAATATTTACGGAATGGCACTTGGCTATTATTTTGATAATGCAGCGGAAAATAGTGTAAAGACGGAAGGCTTCACTATCTATGGGGAACCAGGCTCAGTAGCAGAAGAATACGCATCAAAGAACGGTTTTATATTTTTATCATCCGAGCCGGA
Source organism: uncultured Ruminococcus sp. (assembly GCA_902783815.1). Lineage (GTDB taxonomy): Bacteria > Bacillota > Clostridia > Oscillospirales > Acutalibacteraceae > UBA1213. The sequence continues at coordinate 1,761 of CACZSM010000266.1, read as the reverse complement.
GGAGCTTACGAATCTTTCAGATGTCAGTAAGACGAGCGTACCGCAGAATACATCAGTATTCGTAAAGGGCGCAGCAAAGGGCGGCAGCGGAGAGTATAAATACGCTTTCTACTATAAGAAATCTACAAGCAAGGCATGGACGACTATCGGTGAGCTTTATGGGAAAACTACAGAAGTCAGTTTTGTACCGGCATCTGTTGCAAAATATCTTGTAAAGGTAAATGTAAAGGACGGCGCAGGAAAGATAGTGACAAAGATATTCAATGTCAATTCTACGAAGCCGTCAGGCGACGATCTTGTGAACCGTTCTGTGCTTGATAAGACAACCACCGAAAAAGGCAAGCCGATAACAATAACAGGCGCAGCATCGGGCGGTTCAGGCGGATACACATACGCTTTCTATTACAAGAAAACTACAAGCAAGGCATTTACAGTAATTGGTGCAGAGTACAGCAAGGCAACTACAGCGACTTTTATACCTGCATCAGCTGCCGAGTATAATGTTCGTATAAATGTCAAAGACAGCAGCGGAACGATAGTTACAAAGCAGTATAAGATAACAGCAACAGCGCCTGTACAAAGTCTTTCAAATGATGGTCTGCTTTACGAAAATGAAGTAAATGCAGGTACATCAGTAATAATGATAGGCAAGGCAAGCGGCGGCACAGCGCCATATAAGTACGCTTTCTATTACAGCACTGACGGTAATGAATGGAAAACAGCCGGTACAGAATTCGGTATTGATACGGCTGCAATATTCACACCAACAGTAAGCGGACAAATAATGGTGAAAATAGCAGTAAAGGACAGCACAGGAAAGATTGATGAAAAGACCTTTACAGTAACAGTTCGATAACACCTACCTCCATTTTTATTTTCCGACAGGGTACTGCATCTTTGGATGTAGTATCCTGTCGGGTTTTTTCTTTAGATTTTTTTACGGTTTACCTGGTCGTAAAAAAACAGGTCTTGACAAATAGAGTTAGATATGTTAAACTGTTTATGGTCAGATGTGTCTGACTAATATTAAAGATCAATAGTTAGATATATCTAATTATATTTAGTGAGGTATAAGATGAGTGTAGTAATAGTAGGCGGAAACGAGTGTATGGTAAGGGAATATACGGAGCTTTGCAGGAAGTATAAATGCAAGGCAAAGATATATCCGAAAATGTGCAGAGGATTGCAGGATATAGGAAGCCCTGATCTCATGGTGCTTTTTACAAATACGATGTCACATAAGATGATAAAATGCGCTATGGACGGTATAAAAAATCTTGATATTCCAGTTGAAAGGTCACATAACAGCTCAAAAGCAGCGCTCAGGAATATACTTGATAAATATGCAGTTTAAGGGAGGTATGGTAAATGTCTGAGGAATTACTTGCAAGGCATTGCGCGCCGCCGCTTATAATCCCGAAAACGATCGTTAATGAAACACAAAATCAATTCTGGAGCCCTGTGGCGCAATTTCCTTCCTCGGCATACTTGTTATCGCCCGAATCAGCTTCGCCCATTTAAAATCAATTCTGGGCAATCTCTGACTAATTCCTGAGCCGCTCCCGATGGGACAGACCGAAATCATTCAAAATCCAATTCCTGCCATTTTCTCAAATCCGCCGTTTCGCTCCTTATCCATAATAAATTACAGTATTGAAAATCCGTGCTGATCACCACGAGTTTTTAACAGGTATGAAGATTTAAAAAATCATTTCATTGCTGCTTACATTATACTTTCTCAGACCTTGTTTTTTCGATTAT
>CACZSM010000265.1 GCA_902783815.1 uncultured Ruminococcus sp. | reverse complement strand
TTTTTCGAGTCCGAGTGACAGGAGTCGAACCTGCGGCCTCTTGAACCCCATTCAAGCGCGCTACCAATCTGCGCTACACCCGGAAATCACTATAATATTCTATCATAAAAGAGTAGATAATTCAATTATGAATTATAACGATAAAATAAAAAATAAATATACAGATTATAGGCATTTTACACAATAAACAAATGGTTTCTGAGAGATATATACTGAATGTATGACAAATCAAAAGGAATATAAAGACAGTGGATTCCTGAAAAATACAAATGATCGCAGACAGTAAAAAAGGACGCATAAGAAGTAATACTCCTCATGCGCCGCTGAAAATTATTAGTTGTAATATGTTGCGTCCTCAGACACACCTGAAAGAACATATACATGAATGTTTCTTCTGCCGAAGTAGCAGCACTCATCATATGTATCGAAGTAGAGGTCAACGACAGTGTTAGTACCGTTGTAGATGAACCCACCTGTGTCACCAGCTACTGCATAGCCATAAACGAAACCGTCATCTGTTACGATATAAAGGATAGAACCGTAAGGGATGATGTTAGGGTTGACAGCAACAACACCATAACGAGCAAGTCTGCCTGTAGCGGTAAGAGCGCCGTAAGGAGCTGTGTAAGCTGTACTTGAACCAGTGTGAACAGAAGTATAAGTCAGAGCGTTGCCGTATATGTCATAGATAATATTTGATGACTCATCAACATCAACTGAACCCAAAGAGTAGTTTACCTTCTTTTCAGCAGTGCCGTTAAGAACGACTTTATCTACAGGTTCCTTTGTTATCTCATTGCTTACAACGACTTCTTCTGTCATTTTGCCGTTGATGTATGTTTCCTTTGTTACGATTGTACGCTCGCCTTCAACACCTGCAACAGAAACCTCTGATTCACCCTCATAAAGGTCATCGGTATCCTTGTAAATAACATCATAATCAATAGCTTCAGTAGTTGTAATAGTCTTTACAACTGTTCTTGTGATAGTGATATCAAGACCATCTGTAAGAACTGTATCCTTGCTTACGCTCAGCTTATCGTCCTTTGTGATATTGATATTGAGGTAAGCAAGAGCATCAGCAACTGTACCAGCCGGTACATCCTTTTTCATTTTCTTGCCTCTCATGTCAACATTTATTGACACCCATTCAGCGATCTTTATTTCAACATCGCTGCTTTCGGTCATATCCTCACCGAGGGCAACCTCAGCTTCGTCATTGAAAAGAAGAACAGTGCTTTCTTCCTTTTCAACCTTATCAGTCTTTTCTGTTGAAGCAGTGATAAGAGTACTCATGATATTGTCGTTGATATCAGATGTCTTTCCACGCAGGAGTTCATCACTTACCGGGATGCTGCCAACTGCTGCGACCTTGCTTGTATCTGTATTCATAGTATCAATTGTTACAGTGCTGTTTTCATCGACTGTAACTGTTTTTGAGAAAGCTGCAACAGAGAAAGCAGCTGCCAGACAAATCGAGCCCATTACTGCAACGGAAACGGTTTTCTTTAATGCTGTATGTTTTTTCTGTTTCTGAGTTTTCATAATTATTCTCCTTAATTTCGACCCTGCTTCCTTATCAGGGAAGTGGGATTTAGTTGTCGTGTTTGTTTTCCTGTGATGGTGCTATTATAGCGCTTGTTTTAGGTATTGTCAAATAAATCAAGCCTCTATTTTTTGTATATATTGTACAAACGAAGCCTTAAAATAGTCATTTTGAGGCTTCTGAGAGGGTTCTTTTTTCGTTATTAGAAAAATATTCAAAGAAATCTATGTGCAATTTGCAAGAATTTGCCTGTTACAAATCTGTAATTTTTTTAAAATAGATGTTATCTATTGAATTACAGTCACACGGAAAGTAAAAATAATGATATTATAGGGAATTTTTACAGTATTAAAATGTGGATTTTACAAACAATAGTCAGATATGCTGTTAAAAAAATTAACATAAATTGTTACGGACAGATAAAATTATAATTACCATACAGAATTATAAATACAGTATTTTTACGAATAAACTGCGTTAAACAGGGATTTTTCAGTAATAATATTGTTTAAAAGAAAAATAAAAACGAAGTATCAATATCTGACAAAAATTTGTCATCCGGTAGCAAGTGTTAATGACTGTTACAGAATTGAAACCATTTAATTAATTTTATGCCTGTTATTATCCGGGAAGATTTAAAAAAACAAATAGGACAGATCAAGGGACATTTTTCCCTCAGTCTGCCCTATATATGTTTTATAGATCACACGATTCGTTCAGCTTTCATCTGAGCATATAAAGTGGATCAAAAACACGCGGATCATTTATTGTTACCGATCAGTTCGGTAAGTGTTTTGATAATAGACGAAACATCATAAGGCTTTGCAAGATGACCGTTCATACCTGCTTTAAATGCAAGCTGGCGATCCTCTTCAAAGGCATTAGCTGTAACTGCAACGATAGGTATATTTGCCTTATTCTTATCTTCCATTGCCCTGATTCTTTTTGTAGCCTCATAGCCGTCCATATTTGGCATCTGAATATCCATAAGAATAATGTCATATGTTCCGTCAGGGGCATCCGTCAGCTTTTGTACAGCTATCTGACCATCTCCGGCTTTATCGACCTTGAGCCCTATATTGGTAAGTATTGCTTCTGCGATCATCTGGTTCATTTCGTTATCCTCTGCCAACAGAATCCTTTTGCCGGAAAAATCTACTTTTTCAGGAGCCTGCTCTGTCTTTTCCTCATCCTTACGGAAAGGCTCGGCAAGAGTATTCCGCAGATTGGACATAAACAAAGGCTTGTTGCAGAAAGCTGTAACCCCAGCTTCTTTTGCCTCATCCTCGATATCCGCCCAGTCATAGGCGGTCATAATTATTATCGGTACCTCATCGCCGATAACCTTTCGGATGCGTCTTACAGTTTCGATACCGTTCATATCCGGCATTATCCAGTCAATGATATAAACGCTGAAGGATTCCCCGTGTTCCTGTGCATCCTTTGCTCTTATAACGGCCTCTTTACCATAATTTGTCCAGTCAGGCCGCAAACCGATATCCCTCAGCATTGTGCATACTGAAAGACAGGTATCAGTATCATCATCCGCCACAAGAGCGCGACAGTTTCTTAGTTCAGGGAGAGGCTCGACCTCCGCAGGAGCGCCATTTACTTTAAAGGTAAGATCGACGATAAATTCCGTACCCTTGCCTTCCTCTGAGTTAATACTGATAACGCCGCCCATCATATCCACAATAGTTTTTGTTATTGCCATTCCAAGACCAGTTCCCTGTATGCCGCTGACGGTACTGGTTTTTTCACGGGCAAATGCTTCAAATATAGTTTTCTGGAATTCCTTGCTCATACCGATACCATTATCCTTGATATGGAATTCAAATCTTGCAAGGTTATCAACAGGAGAAGTTTTTTCAATAACGCGGAAGCTGATCCTACCCTTGGCAGGAGTAAATTTAATTGCATTGGACAGGATATTAAGCAGTACCTGATTCAGACGCAGCTTATCCGTAATAATATCCTCATGAACGACATCCCGTGTATCAATACTCAGTTCAAGCTGTTTTGAAGAGATATTAGCCTGGATAATAGTTCTGAGGTTGTGGATCATATCAGGCAGATGGACCTCAGTTTCCTCGATATTCACCTTTCCGCTTTCTATACGACTCATATCCAGAACATCATTTATAAGTGAAAGAAGGTGCTGGCTTGATATAGATATTTTTTTAAGATACTCCAGTACCTGATCCTTATTGTCTATATGGGACATTGCCAGAGCTGTAAAACCAACAATAGCATTCATTGGCGTCCTGATATCGTGAGACATATTATTCAGGAAAATAGTTTTCGCCTTATTTCCTGCCTGAGCCTCTTCAAGAGCAGTATTCAGCGCAGACTGAAGTTTCTTTCTTTCTTCAAGCTGTCGTTTCATTCGTTCTGCTCTTCGGAGCGCTAACAGGACTATTATAAGAGCAATAAGGATTACAGAAAGGATCACTGTAAACAGATGTTGTTTTAAAAATGCTATCAGTGAAAATTTTTCCTCTGTCCATGACCATGAGATCAGTGATGACTGCATCTGTGCAGGCGGTACAAGACCTGCTGCCATATTCATTATATAATAAAGCTCTCCGTCATTTTTCCTGACTGCAAATGAGAAGTTTATTGTTTTTCCTGTAGGTACATTTACAAGATCATATTCTTCGTTCAGTGTTTCCGTATGGGATATACGATAATTACTCAGAAGCACACAATCTGCTTTTCCTTCATGTACTGAACGGAAGCAGTCCTCAAGACTATCGCAACAGATCGTCTCCCAATCCGGCAATGATTCTTTAATAAACACTTCGTAATTCAAATTTCCTTCATTGATAGCAGCTGTCATTTTTTTATCTGAAATAACTCCCGGAGATGTGTTTTTTCTTACTGCTGCGGAGATCTCAGAATTAATAAATGGTGTTGTAACAGATACGCCTGCCTGCTCACCGTCATAGCAGCTGAAATTTACAGGAAATACGCAGTCTATTTCACCTGATTTCAGGGCAGTAAGTGCGGTGTCGATCGAAGGATATGCAGTAGTGGAGAAAGAGATTGATGTATTTTCTGCGCAATGGGAGGCAAGCTGCAGAAAATCCTTCAAAGTACCCGTCAGCTTTCCCGTATCAGGATCGCTGGCACAAAACGGAAGATAATTCTCCAGATAACCAACACGCACTGTGCCATGATCTGCAAGCCATTGTACCTCATCAGCTGAAAAATAATTGTTTATACCCTGGAAACGCACATACTTATCATAAAGCTGCAAATTATATGATCTGTTTTCGTCCCGTATCTTGCTCATACCGGAATTCAGTTCCGACAAAAGGTCAGGTCTGTCTTTATTTACAGCAAAATAAAATTCTGACTGACCGATTTTGAATGCCGGAATATACAGTTCACTTTCCGTATAGATATCTATTGTAACAAAGGCATCTATTTTTCCGTTTTTAAGCATCTGTATTGATTCATCCTGTGAAGACATCAGTTCGACGATCTCAGTATCGACATTATATTTTTTTATCCAGTTTTTAAAAAGGATCTCCTGATAGCTATCCTTATTTATACCTATTTTTTTGCCTTTCAGAGAGTGGACATCATCCGACTTTATATTTGTAGCTCCAGCCATTATGTAGATATAGTATTCCTCAGCGCCCATCGGATGAGAGGAAAACAGCATTTCCTCAGCTCGTTCTTCCGTATATGAAACATTGCTGAGAAGGTCTATCTGACCTGCTTTCAGTTTTTCTATCAGTTCCGGGAAGCTGCCATAAACATATTCATACTCCCAGTTAGTGTAGCCTGCCACCTTCATCTGGTACTCATAGGCATATCCGGAGCGTATGTCGTTTACACCTGTAATATTGAAAGGAGATTCAAACCAGCCGACGCGCACTTTCTTTTGTCCGGAATCTACAGCATTGACTGTCGCAGGCTGAACACATCCTATTCCGATAATGACGCATAGCAGAATCATCAGCATATTCTTTATACGCATTTTATTTCCCTCCAATACTTTATTTTGTTACTGAACACAAAAGCCGTGAAATGTGTACTATACTATCCTTAAATACTAACACAATTTCCCGTATATTTCAATTGTTTTTTACTTTCACACACAAAATTCAGTTTTCAGTTTTCTATTTTATTCAGTGGATTTTTTTATGGACATATGGTAGAATAAGCATAAAGTTTACCTTATACTATTATATTATTCGAGGTACGGACAATGAAAAGACAGGAATTGGAAAAAATCATTTTTTCAGACTACAAAGTAATTCCGGACAGTCCCTGGATAAAATATCCGGAGGATAAGGTTTTTCGGCATCCGGAAAATAAAAAATGGTTTGCGCTTGTTATGACTATAACAAAAGATAAGTTAGGTATAAAAGGAAACGATAAAATAGATATAGTCAATTTCAAGTGTGATCCGATAATGATAGGATCTCTGCTGAGATCTGAGGGAATTTTTCCGGCATATCATATGAATAAGTCAAACTGGGTAACTGTCGCATTGGACGACAGTGTTCCGGAAGATACGATAAAAATGCTGCTGCAAATAAGCTATGAACTTACGAAGTAATATTTTCAGCGGATGACAGGGAGGATAAACATATGTATTTAAGACCATATAAAAAAGATGATGCAAAAACAATTCTTTCGTGGTGTGAGGACGAAGAGGTTTTCAGAAAATGGACCTCCGACAGATATGACAGCTACCCAATAACGGAAACTGAAATGAATCATAAATACCTCGACTGCAACGGCGACTGTACAGAAGCGGATAATTTTTATCCTTTTACAGCCTGTGATGAAGATGGTATTGTCGGACATTTTATCCTCAGATATTTAAACGGAGATCATAAAACACTTCGCATAGGCTTTGTTATTGTTGACAGCAAAAAGAGAGGCTGCGGATATGGAAAGAGAATGATACAGCTTGCAATTGACTATTCATTTCTTATAGCCGGCGCAGATAAGGTAACGATAGGCGTATTTGACAACAACAAACAGGCATATAATTGCTATAAAGCTGCCGGATTCAGGGATGTTCAGCAGGAGAAGAAAGCAGTTTGTGAAATGTTTGGTAAAAAATGGAGCATATCAGAATTGTACATAAGCCGTGAGGATCACGCCTCTTGAAAGTGGGAAAAGTATATTGTATGATATTCTAAAA
>CACZSM010000264.1 GCA_902783815.1 uncultured Ruminococcus sp. | reverse complement strand
TTTATTCCGGAATAAAATATAAACTTTACAAATTTCGTCAAAAATTTCGTGTTTTTGCATAATCAATATATTATAATTTCAAAGGTTTTTACAGTGGCAGGAAAATATTATACACGGAAGTACAGCCGCCGACATGGAGAAATTACCTGACACTTTAATAAGTATGTATGTCAATAGCTATATTTAAGCTCCGGAATCCGCGTAGGAGAAACAATGAGAGCGCAGGCACTGCGCGGGCAGAGGGAATTATATTTAATAATTTGACAGGCTGTGATATAATAACTATGGCAGCGCTGGAAAAATAGAATGGAGAATAGTATGTGTAAAAAAATTACGATACTTGCTGTTGCAGTGGCATTGCTTCTGATCCAGTGCTCATGCAGGATTAATCCTGATGCTCCGGAGGATCAGATCATCAACTACAGAACCTCCTATGAACCGTTTACGCTTGATCCTCAGATAGCGTCCGATGCAGCTGCAAGACTTGTTATAATGAATATCTTTGAGGGACTTGTACGCCTTGGAATGGGAGAGAGCATTATTCCTGGCGCAGCCGAAAGCTGGGATATAAGCGAGGACAGACTTGAATATACATTCCATATCAGAAAGGATGCAAAATGGAGTGATGGGACTTTTCTGACCGCAGATGATTTCCTGTATGGTCTGAGAAGGACATTCATGCCGGAAACGGGTTCAGATACGGCAAAAAGTCTGTACTGTATAAAAAATGCAGAAAGCATACAGAAAGGAATAGCTGATATAACCACTCTTGGAGTAATTGCAGACGGCAGAGATACACTTATCATACAGCTTGAATATCCTGAACCCGATTTTTTACAGTTGCTTACAACGCCTCCAGCGATGCCCTGTCAAGAAGATTTTTTTGAAAGGGCAGGCGGACAGTATGGCAGAGCATGGGAAAAGCTGCTGACGAATGGGGCGTTCTGTATTAAGAAGAACGGTTGGGAGCATGGAGAGTATATATATCTGAGGAGAAATGAGAACTATAACGGTATCAGCAGACCGGTTCCGGCAGGGATAGATATAGAGATCGCAGCAGATACAGGAGATATGTGCAGAGATATCCGGGAGGGCAGCATTGACTGTGGCGAGATATATGCAAGTGAGATAAAAACAGCAGAAGAAACAGGCTTGTCGATCATGGCGACAGGAGAAATTGTATGGGGAATACTTTTCAATACGGAAAGCAAGGCACTGAGAAATACAAAGCTGCGTCAGGGTCTTGCGGCGGTACTTGACAGAGAAAAGCTGAAAGACTGTATTCCTTACGGCTATAGCATGACGGGAAATATCATACCTGACAGTGCAATGATAGGAGATACGGCATACAGGCAAATAGTCGGAAATAATGAGATATGGAAAATAAAGGAAGCGAAGGAGCTTATAAGCCGAGGACTCAGAGAGGAGAAAGCGGAAAGAGTACCGGAGTTTGTAATACTGTGTCCTGATGACGAACAGATACAGAGGATAGCAAGTGATCTGATAGAGATATGGAACGGTCTGACAAACAGATATATAAATAAAAAGACCGTAACAATATCGGAACTTTCGGAAAGGATATCGGAGGGAGATTATACAATTGCAATAACGCCGCTTGCTGTAACAGGAACTGCACCGCTGAATACATTACAGCTTTTTGAGACTGGGAGCAGAAATATAAGAGCATTGAAATCGGCGGAATATGACAGTATAATAGAAGGTATAAGAAGGAACCAGACCATAGGATCGCTGGACAAGATAAAAAAAGCCGAGAGATATCTTACAGAGGAAGTCATATTTTATCCTTTGTTCAAAGGCTGCCGTTATTATTGTTGTTCAGAAGAAGTAAAGAGGGTAATATTCCATTCTTATGGAGGAGAAGCAGATTTTATTAAAGCAGTAAAAAGACCGGGAGGCAGAAAAAATGAGTGAATCAGCGGAATGTGTGAGCTGCAGCTATTATGTTTATAACGATGACTATGAAGAATATGAATGTCTTGCAAGTTTTGACGAGGACGAATATGCTGCATTATTGAGTGGAAGATATAAAAATTGCCCGTATTATCGCCGTGACGATGAATACGGGGTAGTAAAGAAGCAAATGTAGATCAGCCTGCAAGCATTGAAACAAGGTAAGGTATGCCGTAAGAGATAAAGGACATGATAGCAGTTGCAAGAATAAGTCCGCCGAGAATGGACAGGCAGGCATCCTTTAGTTTGAAGTGGAACAGAGCGGCAACAAGAGAGCCTGTCCAGGCGCCGGTTCCGGGCAGTGGAATACCGACGAACAGGAAAAGTCCGAAGTTTTTATGCTTCATAATTTTCTGTGCGCCCTTTTCGGCTTTTTCCTCCAGCTTATTTATCATTTTGACAAACCTGGTATTTTTGAGCTTTTCAAAAATAGTTTCAATAAACAGCAGTATAAATGGGATCGGGAGTATATTGCCTATAATACAGATCGGTATTGCCCTCCACATATCCACGCCCAGGAGACTTGCAGCAATAAGGCCGCCTCTCAGTTCAAGGATAGGACAAAGGGATATAATAAAAATAACAAGTTCTGCCGGGATTCCGCTCAGGGCGGAAACCATATTCTGAATCAATCCTTCCAATTTCAGATCCTCCGTTTATTGTCAGATACTCTATATTATAGCCTAATCAGGAAAATATTACAATACCTGTAAAAATATTTTTTTAGTTAAGGAGTTTATTATAATGAAAATTATTCACATTTCCGATCTTCATATTGGTCGGAAGCTAAATGGTTATTCGCTTGCGTCAGATCAGAAGTACATACTTGAAAGGATCGTAAGTGATGTAAAAGCAGAAAAGCCGGATGCAGTAGTCATTGCGGGGGATGTATATGACAAATCCGCGCCCACGGCAGAGGCTGTAAAGCTGCTTGATAAGTTTCTTGATGAGCTGGAAGATGTTCCGGTAATGCTCATAAGCGGAAATCACGACAGTGCAGACAGGCTTTCATTTGGTTCAGACAGATTCAGAAAGAGTGGATTGTACATAAAGGGTGGTTTTGAGGGAACCCCTGAACCTGTCACATTGAGTGATGAATACGGAGAGGTAAATTTTTATCTTCTTCCGTACACCCGTGTTGCAGATATCAATACTGTATATAATACGGAATTTACAGATTATACGGAGGCATTTTCCTATGTTATCGGAAAGATATCTCCTGATACAAGCAAAAGGAATGTAATGGTAGCGCATCAGTATGTAGCAGGAGCAGAGCTTTCGGAATCCGAGACTTCAATAGGCGGCATAGACTGCATATCAGCGGATGTATTTGAAATATTCGATTATACAGCTCTCGGACACATACACCGTCCGCAGAATGTAAGAGGGGAAAGGATAAGGTACTGCGGAACACCGTTGAAATATAGTATCAGTGAGATCGGACAGGATAAAAGCTATTCGATAATAGAACTTGGCAGGAAAGCTCCGGGGGAAAGTTACTGTGATATCAATATCACAAGAGTTCCTCTTGAACCTGAGAGGGATATAGTTGAAATAAAAGCGTCATTTGACGAGCTTATGACTGCCGGACATGATGAAAACGGTATTGTCAGCGAGGATTTCATTTCAGTAGTATTAACGGATAAAGTAGAGGTTCCTGATGCTGTAAGCTATCTGAGGAAGCCCTATCCGAACATACTTAGTGTAAAAAGGGAAACGGAATACAGTCAGGATTTTTCCGATGAACTGTTTTCAGGCGGCGGAACAGAAAGAGATCCTCTGGAGTTATTTTCAGAATTTTATTCGCTGCAGCATAACGGAGAGGAAATGGAAGAAAAGCAGAGTGAAATACTGAAAAAGGCTATTGCGGAAATATGGGGGGATAAGAATGAAACCGCTTAAAGTAGTAATATCCGCATTCGGATCATATCTTGGCAGGACGGAGATAGATTTTTCTGTACTTAGAGGCAGTGGATTATATCTTATCACAGGTGATACCGGAGCAGGAAAAAGTACGATATTTGAAGCCATAAGCTATGCACTTTACGGAGAAACTGTCAGTGGTTCAGACAGGAGTGCGTCAATGCTGAGAAACATCTCAGCGCCGGATGACATAGAAACATATGTAGAGCTTGATTTTTCAGAAAAGGGGAAAACATACCATATAAGGCGCAGTCCGAAGTATTCTCTTGAAAGGCTGAAGAAGCAGCGTAAAAAGAAAGACGGTACAGATGATACAAAGGATGTACGGGCAGAGCACAGCAATGATTTCCTGTTTCAGGAGGTCGGCGGTACTATGATGATCACAAAGGAAAAGGACGGGGATCAGAAGATTGAGGAGATAATCGGTATAGGCAGGGAGAACTTCAAAAAGATAGCGATGATAGCTCAGGGAGAATTTATGAGTGTTATCAGAGAAAAGACAGAAGCAAGAGAAAAGATACTCAATTCAGTTTTTGATACTCAGAATTATATACTCCTTACAGAGAAGCTGAAAGAATACCGCAGCAGCGCTAAAAGTGAACTTGACCTTCTGACGAGCCGATTGATAAATCTGCTGCGCCAGATAAGATATACGGATGAAAGTAATTATTCTGCGGATGCAAAGGATATAAAGGAGTTAATGTACCTGAGCAGTACAAGGATAGATGAAGCGATCAATGTAACTGATAGTATTATTACCGAGGATAGGCAGCTGCTTGAAAAAACAGAAAAGGAGCTTGCAGAGCATACCAGGAGATCCGGAGAAGTAAAGGTAAGACTTGGAAAGGCGCAGGAAAGGAATAAGACGGAAAAACTGCTCAGGTTAAAGACTGATGAGCGAATAAAACTTGAAAAAGGATTACCGGAACTGGAATGCAGATTTGCAGAAGCCGGAGATGCACCGGAGAAGTGGGATAAGCTGGGAAAGGCTGCCGAGGTGCTGAAAGCAGGACTCGGAGAATATGATGTGCTTGACAGTGCTATCAGTGATATAAAAACGGGTGAAAGGGATGTATCCGTGCTTGAAAGGTCATTTGAAGAAGCAAGGGCAGCAAAGACTGCCGCTGAAAAGGATGAGCAGACAGCAAGGACAAGGCTTAAAGAGCTTGATGGAATAGAGAGCAGAAAAGCAGAGCTTGACGGACAGTATCAGCAGATGCTTGTAAAGGGAAAGACAACAAGGAGAATATATGATAAGCTGAAAGAAATAAGAGTAAAGCAATCGGGAGAACTAAAGGAGAAGGAACAGGCTTTTTTGTATGCAAGGGATGATTATTCAGCAAAGAAGTCTGAGTATGACAGTACATATGAGGGTTTTATAAATAATCAGGCTGGAATGCTTGCATCAAGTCTTGTAGAGGGCAAGCCATGCCCGGTTTGCGGATCTGTACATCATCCTGAGCCTGCAAGGTGTGAAAGTACGGTCGATAAAAAGCAGCTTGATGCTGCGAAGAAATCTCTTGAAAAAAGTGATAAGGCTTTGCAGGCTGCGTCCGAGGCTTTGGGTACTGAAAAGAAGCTGATAGGATCTATGATAGACGATCTGAAAATAATGCTATCCGATGAAATGGATATTCCGTTCACTGCTGTTGACGATATCTGGATAAAAATAGAAGCTACTTTAAAATCTCAGAGAGCAGAAATTTCAGAGATAAAAAAGCAGCAGGAAAAGACGAATGAGCTTGTTGCAGAAAAAGAAAGTACATTAAAAAGGCGTGAAAAACTGCTGAAAGATATTAATACATATGGCGCGCAGCTTACAGAAATGAATGGACGGCTCCATACTGTGCGTGAAAAGCTGAATAATGACAGAAAAAAGGCTGATGAACTCAGAAAGAAGCTCGAATTTGAATCGAGATCAAAGGCGGAGTCACATATAAGAGAACTGACGAAACAGGCGGCTGTCCTTAAAAACAGCTATGAGAGCATAAAAAAGGAGCTTGAAGATCACCGGAACAGGATATCGGAATGTCAGTCAGTTGAGGAAACTCTGAAAAAGCAGCTTGAGGACGGTGAAAAATACGATCTGGAATTGCTTATGAGCGAGGATAAACAGCTTGAGGTATCAATAAAAGCCATTTCAGAGCTGCGTCAGTCAATAATAGAGAGGCTTGGCATAAACGAGGAGATAAAAAGATCGGCAGCTGCGGATCGTGATGAGTACATTGAAAAAGCGGAATACTATAACCACTGTGATGATCTTTACCGTACAGCCGGGGGAGATCTTAAAGGCAAGGATAGTATAAAGCTGCTGTCGTATGTGCAGGCAGCGTACTTTGAAAGGATACTTCAAAGAGCAAATATCCGTCTGCTTTCCATGAGCGGAGGAAAGTATAGTCTGGTTCGCTCAAAAACCGTTACAGATAAGAGAAAGACTACCGGACTTGATATAGATGTGCGGGAAAACAAAAGCGGAAAATGCAGAAGAGTAGATACGCTTTCCGGAGGAGAATCCTTTATGGCAGCGTTATCAATGGCTCTGGGGCTTTCCGATGAAATACAGTCAGGTTCAGGCGGAATAAGACTTGAAACGATGTTTATTGATGAAGGATTTGGTTCTCTTGATGAGAGATCCCTTGATAAAGCTATGGAGGCGCTGAAAACTCTGAGTACGGGTGATTGTCTTATAGGAATAATATCTCATGTCACCAAGCTCAGGGAGATAATTCCAAGAAGGATAAATGTAACAAAGGATGATAATGGCTGTACTCTTGCAAAGGTAGAGCTTTAGTACAGAAAAATACCGCAGATGCGTATAACAATATATGCGCCTGCGGTATTGCTTTACCATATTTTTCTGTATTCACCGGGAGTAATGCCCTCTATTTTCTTGAAAAGCCGTGTAAAATAATTCGGATCGCTTATCCCTACCTTTTCTGCAATTGTTTCGATATTATACCCAGAAAAACGCAGCATTTGTTTTGCCTGTGTTATCCTCTTATTTGAGATATAATTACTGAGCGTTGTACCGTAATGTTCCTTAAAAATCCGTGATAAATAGAATTTATCAATAAAGAATTGTTTTGAAAGTTCCTCAAGACTGATTTTTTCCATATAATGTTCATCTATCCAGCCTTTGACAATAATTATCTCATCGCGTTTTTTGATCTGATTCTTTTTATCCGGATTCCATGAGCCGGACATTATTATTGTCAGCAGAGAGCATAATTTTTCATTTATCCTCATATCCCTGATATAATCATCCGAGCCGGCAATACGGAGGATATCATCTATAATATCGGTATATTCAGCGGTATCATACGCCGGGAATACATGATCTCCGCCGCGGCTTATATACTTGTCGTATATATTCTGCATAGTGATACTGTTGAAATGTACCCATTCAAGCTGCCAGAGGTCATCGGAGGTTCTGTGCGAATAGGGTCTTTTACAGTCTATAAAGACGCAGCTGCCAGGTTCAATACGGAATGAAGTTCCGTCATAGATAAGTTCTCCCGAACCGGATGTAACAATAAAAAAGAGGAATGAATCAAGACCGGATCTTTTATTTGTATGAGGTTTCTGAGCCTTTAGTCTGCCTGCCTCCTGGAGATAGACAAGGGAGTTTTTTGCAAAATCCGAGGGAGTATAGATAATTCTGTCCGAGCTGACAAGCTCCTGCTGAAAAATAGGGGAATCCATAATAAAGCTCCATTTCATAATAGACTTGTAAAAGACCGTTAAGCGGTAATATTTTTATTTTTTCCATGTCTTATTTTCAGGATAACTTCTTTAGGAACAATTTTTTGTATAGTATGCTTGATAGATCTGAAAAATCTGTATTCTGCTATCTGAAGTTTTGTAGCGCCGTTTAATTTCATTACTTTTGCGACCTCATCAGACAATTTTTTCTTATCAGAGTTGATACAGGCGCCTCCGAGGGAATAAAAAGCCAGTGTTTTATTAATATGCTTTGATTTTGCTCCGGAATTCTGGAAACGCAGAAGGAGGTCATAATCCATTGTATATTTAAGGCTGACATTGAATACGCCGTATTTTTCATATGCTTTTTTTGTAACGAATGTACTCTGGTGGCATATGCTGTAAAGTCTGTTGAATCTGAATTTCATGGTAGGTTTTTCAATAACTCTGGTATTTTTATCCTCCTGCCACAGCATAACATTTCCTCTGTAAACATCAATATCATCCTCAAATGCATCTGCTACGGCAGCCAGAGCACCAGGCAAAAGACCGTCATCCGAATTTGTAATGCCGATAATATCGCCGGACGCCATTCTTATACCCTTATTAAAGGCATCACTGATACCATTATCCGGTTCTGATACCCATTTTGAAATACGATCCTCATATTTTTTTATTATTTCAATAGTACCATCGGTTGATCCGCCGTCAACTATAATATACTCCAGTTCGGGGTAATCCTGATCTATTACTGATCTGACAGCTCTTTCAAGCAGTTTTTCACTGTTATATGTGATCGTGATAACCGAGATCTTCGGTAGTTTTTTCATTAATACAGTGCCTCCTCAGTTTTTGAAGCGTTCCTTGTAGATATCATAATAATTCTTAGCCATAACCCTTGAATTGAATTTTGTAATGATATCGTTGTATGCCTTGTCTATTATTGAGGGATCACGGTCAGTTCTGATAGTTTTTATAGCATTTATAAATTCGCTTTTCGTATCACATACGAAGCCATTTTTCTCATTTGCAATAACATTTTTATTTCCGATAACATCGCTGACGACGCAGAACTTTTTCATATACATTGCCTCAAGCAGACTTATCGGCAGCCCTTCCCACAGACTTGTAAGTACAAAAACATCGCCGTTTACGCTGAATCTGAGTGCATCTGCTCTGTTGACCCATCCTGTTATTCTGATATTATCCGCAGTAAGGGTATCCCTCATTTCGCCGTCACCTATCCAAAGGAACTGAACATCCGGCAATGACAGGGCTATTTCATTAAAAAGCACAGGATTTTTCTGGTAGCATATTCTGCCGAGTGTAAAAACCGTAAACGGGTGCGGAGCAGTCTTTACGCTTTTAAGTAGTTCATCAAGCTCCTCAGTATTTATCCCATTATTGACATAGGTAGCTTTTTTAGTTATTTTAAGAGTTTCCTCATGTTCTCCTTTGCTGCAGCTTATAGTTGTGCAGCATCTTTTAGCGGCGATATTTTCGGCAAATTTAAAGAGAGTTCTGTTTTTTACATCATAATTCTGCATAAGGAAGCTATAGCCGTGGGGAGTATAAAACATAGGAGTTTTTCTTCCGTTAAAGGCAAATCTTCCGATAGCGCCTGCCTTACTGCTGTGCAGATGGATTATATCAGGTTTAACAGCTTTTGCAATTTTTTTCAGTTCAAAAAAGGCTCGCAGATCACTCCGGGGATTCAAGGCTCTCACAAAGTTCTTTACTTCTATAAGATGTACTCTTTCATCAAAGTAATCCCTGAAGTTTTCCGGAGTCTGAGGTCTTATAGAATAAGCGATATAGATATCGACATTATAGTTTCTCACAAGTTCATTTGAAAGATCGACAATATAGGTAAACACTCCGCCGCCCATTGCCTCAGCAACGAAAAGAATCTTCTTTTTTTCCACTGGCAATACTCTCCTTAAAAAAGTGTAATAAAAAATGAAATCGCAGCGGAAAATAACAGCTGCTGCCGGAGCAGTCAAAAAGATCCCACATAATGACTACAACAAATAAATTATACAACAAAAATCTTATAAAATAAATAGCTGTGGAAAATTTTTATAACATTAGTAAGCAAAAGGAAGAAAAAAGACTGGTGCAATACAGACCGCACCAGTCTTTTGAATAATTCAGTTAAGCATGGGGTCAAAATCTCTGAACATAATTCCTCCAAGACCGCCATTTCCGAATTCATATGAAGCCATTTCATTATCAATGTAGTATGAATCCTTAATAAGTCCCTCAGCTGCAAGCTCTTTCAAAAGTTTTTCTACCATTTGTTTTTTACCGTCGAGGTCTGCATTTTTATATTCATCGCTGTCGGTGACTGCGCTTATCCTGTCGTTTGCCTCATTCATTGTTTTGAGCATAGCATCGAGTTCTTCACGGGTATAGCTTGGTTCAGGTGTCTCAGGTATTTCATCATAGGTAAAACCCCATTTTGTACCATCGGAGAACTGTCCGAACATATTTTTTTCGTTGCAGCTGAATTTAAATTCAATATTATTTTCTTTAAGGAAAGCATTTAATTCTTCTTCTATAATTATATGCCATATTGACATATCTTCACGCATAAGTTTATCGCTGTCAAGGATCTCGCGCATTTTTTTGAATATAGCATCCTTGTCAGCCTGGTGAGCGTCCTCAGAGCTTTGTTCTTCCTCTGAGCGTTCTGATACGGTGCTTCGTTCTTCCTCAGCGCTGCTTTCTGCTGATGACACAGATTCCTGAGCGTCAGAGGATTCCGCAGAACTTGCGGAGGATGCTGCAGACGGTTCAGATAGTTCAGATGACACCTCTTTTTCTCCGCATCCACAGAAAATTGCAGCAGACATTACAGCAAGACAGCATACAGCAATAATTTTTCTCATAGACATCTTCCTTTTTTTGAAAAACCCCGATGGATTGCTCCACCGGGGTCGTTACTATTGTCAAGTCAAACAAATATCAGCCAAGCTCAGCAAAATATTTGATTGTTCTTACCATCTGGCTTGTGTAGCTGTTCTCGTTGTCGTACCAGGAAACAACCTGTACTTCATAGAGATCATCAGCGATCTTGCTAACCATTGTCTGAGTTGCATCGAACAGAGAGCCGAATCTCATACCGATAACATCGGAAGAAACGATCGGATCCTCATTGTAGCCGAAGCTTTCGGATGCAGCAGCCTTCATAG
>CACZSM010000263.1 GCA_902783815.1 uncultured Ruminococcus sp. | reverse complement strand
ACACCGCAGCGAAGTGTATTCATTTGCCCGATGGCTTCAGCAGGTGGCACTGAGCAGCGCCGGCAACGGGCTGCCAAGATAGATGGCTGTTCACGACAGAACCCGGCTTATCGTCTCACTCTCTGTTTTATTAATATGCGGCGCTCTCTGTGCGCCGCTTTATTGTATTGGGGGAAATCTGATGAATATAGAAAAATTACGCACTAAAATGAAGAATCTTCAAAAGGAATATTATATCGTCAACATAGGAATAATTATTCTTGGTCTGCTTCTGATAATATTCCCTGATAAACTTATTGACATTGTATGCAGAAGTATAGGAATAGTCCTTGCAGTATGGGGAGGTTTCAGAATCTGGGACTTCATACGGAACAAAGCAACAACTTATAAACTCATATTTTCACTGTTACAAGGCTGCTTACTCCTCGGAACAGGTCTTTTCTTCATTCTCAGACCTGATGTGCTTGCCGGATTGATAATAAGCGTATGCGCATTTATACTGCTGATAGGTGCAGTTATAAAGCTGCGTCACGGAATAGAATACGGATCGATCAATCCCACAATGCGCTGGCTCCAGACTGCAGGTTCAGTGCTTATGATAGTTTTAGGAGTAATAGCCCTTGCAAACCCGTTCGGTACGGCAAGTGTGCTGCTTATCTTTCTTGGAATATCACTCATTATTGACGGACTTTGGGATCTGATATCAACTATTATAATATCTAAATATATGCAGAAAATTGGTAATGATATTACATCACCAGTCAACAGCCCCGAACCATACAGACAAAAAATGGTCGATGCGGAATATGAGGACAACTGAACATACGAAAAAATCAGGGACACTGAGAAATGTCCCTGATCTTTTTTATTTTCATACCGTTTTTTTGTCAGTCATTCCTTTTCAGATACCGCAGAAGAAGAACTGTCAGCTATCTTCTCGATCTTGACGCCATATTGCTCTGGTATCACTTCGGAGCACACTGTTTCTCCACAGTACCTCCGACATACTTCCTCATATATGACATAAAGTGTCTGCACACCATTTTCAAGAATAAAGTAGTGCCAGATATAGGGTATCAGAAGCGCAAGAAGCAAAAGCTCCATTGCAGCCAGAGCAAGCTCTGGTCTGAACAGCAGAACAAGCAGTACTCCTATCGTTACAATAGCAAACAATATCACAACAAGCAAATGAATAAGCCTCTCATGCTGCCAGAATTGTATCTCCGCAAGAAGCTCCTTTTTGAAGGCATCAACGCTCTTGATGTCGCCGCCCTCCTCCAGAAGCCTTCGCAGACTTTTTATATACTCTTTCAGCTTACTCCCCATGTCCATCGCCTGCATCCTTCCCTATCCTGCGTTCCATCAGATAATTCCTGCATACAAACCCTTTTCCGATATCATCATTCTCCTCGCGTATTCTGTTGAATCCGAGATGCTCATATATATCCTGAGCCATTCTGTTCTCCTTTTCAACTTTGAGGCGTATCTTTTTTACATGGTTATAACCAAGCACCGGCTTTTTGAATATAGATTCAATATGTGACAAAGTTTTCTTTGCCAATCCCTGACGGCGGTATTCTTCCTTGACATAAAGTCTTTCAAGAAAAACATGGTCATTCACTAACTTGATACACAAATATCCTGCAAGCTCGTTATCAGCAAGCAGCATATAGTATATATATCCCTTTGCGATCTGTTTTCTCATAGCGTCAACAGACTGGTACAATTCAAGCATATAGCTGATCTGCTCAGATGAAAAAATACCCTTGTAATAATTGTGCCAGACATTTACAGCTGTCTCATATATCTCATACAGCTGTTTTTCTGTTGCCACCGGCATTATATCAAATTTCATAGATAACCCTCTCATCCTTTTTCCCGGACAGCATACAAAGGGAATCGTTTGCTGCCGATCGGTTTTTTTTAATTATTATTTCTTTCTATTTTTCTTTTGTTTACCTCTCTGTTGATCAGTCGATCATCTGTTCTTGTAAGCGTAAGAGGCGCATTTTTTGTATATCTATATGGTTCAGTCTGTCCGTTATACTTGTAACCGCTGTAAATTTTCCAGACAACAAAACCAGTCACAACAGCGCTTATTCCAATCGAATATACTACGATCTTAAACGGATCTCTTGAATCCGATTTACTTGATGAAAGTGTATCATACCCTTCATTTTCCGTTTGCTGCTCTGCTGCAGTCTGACCGTTATCTGCGGCATCATCAGCTGCTGCATAAACCGTCAGTGAAAATACTACGGAACATATGAGGACTACAGCTGCAAGCAGTACTCTGTAAATATACACCTTTTTCAAAGCAGAAAACCTCCCAACAATCCTAAAATAAGCACACCAAAGAACAATGCAATTGCAAACAATGTCAATTTCTTCTTGTCAAGCGGAAGTTCTCCGTAGTTTTTTCCCGTCTGACCGTTCATTGCATAAACATACTTCTTATCGTTATAATCAAAAGTAAGAAGCCATACGGGAAGAAGTGCATAATCCCATGATTCTCTGATGGTACTGAGTCTGATATCGTCTATATTATAGGTATCGTATTCTTTCAGTGTTTCGGAGAATATCTTTTCTGCATAGCCTTCAAGCTCCTTGTCAACCTCTGCCTGAGCCTCCTGTCTTTCAAGATCTCTTTTTTCTGCGAGGAATCCCGAAAGGTATGACATCATAAACGGCTTGTATCCGGACTCATCAAATGGGTTTACATATTTAAGTCCCTTTAGGTTCTCATCCTCTTTAAGAGCCGTATGAGGGTAATCACGGAAATCTATTGAACCATCTCTGACAACACTGTATGTTGTTATCTCCTCATACTCATAATTGCCCTCTGTCCATCTGCGTTTTTTCTTGCCTGTAGCCCTTATACCGCCCGTTTTCAAGGAATCAACGAGCCAGTACGGATAATATACTCCCTTCATCATATCAAGCTGAGCATTTGAAAGAAAGTCATTTGGCAGAAACTTCTTTTTTGAGCAGAATTCCATAAATCTGTTTTTTGCATCCTCCTCTGATATCGAGAATGGTATTACCCTGTTCGGCTTGAAATTACCTGCCATCCTGTTTGATATCATTACGGGATTATGGCAGAAAACACAAAAAGTAGCAGCTGTATTTTTATCCGTAATTACCTCCGCGCCGCAGCTCTGACAGACATAAAGTGCTGCAAATTCGTCGAATTCATCATCGCTTACCGGGTCAGGCTCTTTTTTATACTCCTGGTCGAGCTTCTTTTCCAGCTTTGAAAAATAATCCGCAAGCTCTGATTCGTCAAATTCGCTTTCACAGAATTCACAGGCAAATTTCTGCTTCTGTGCATTATACTGCAATGGGGCAGCGCAGTTTATACATTTATATGAAACTGTTTCCATATGTATCTCATGCCCTCGGCATGAAAATCACACCTCTTTTCTAAATTAACATTACCATAAAAAATTGTGCAAAACCGTATATATCTAACACTAAAATATCCTGTTTTTGCCAATTTTTGCCTGAATGTACTCTGTCCCTTTCTGCGCATCAAGCGGAAAGGGACAGAGCATGATCTCTGGAATTATTCAATAAACAAATCACTGAAAATCAGCATCATTGATAGGGTCGCCGCAGTTCGGGCAGAACTTCGGTATCGGCTGACTCATATCAGGTTCATATCCGCACTTATCACATACTATCTTTTTTGCCGCAGGTTTCTGCTTGCCACATTCTGCACAGAACTTTCCGGTATTCTCTGCGCCGCATGAGCACTTCCAGCTTCCTGCCGGTGCCGGCTGAGGCTTTCCACATTCAGCACAGAACTTGCCTGTATTGCCGCTCTTGCCGCATGAACAGGTCCAACCGCTTGGCGCTCCTGCAACTGCTCCGGCTGCCATCACAGGCTGCTGCGGCTGCATTTGCTGCTGCTGCTGCATCTGCATCTGCTGAAGGTTAGTATTTGAAGCATTGCCCATAAAGCCGCCCATTGACTGCATACCCATTCCGACACCCATAAAGCCTGTCATTGCTCCGGCTGAATTTGAGCCGGCTGCCTTTACGCCCTCGGAAATATTCTTCTGTACAAGAGTTTCTCTCATAGACGGATCGTTGAATATAGCAACATCGTTTCTCTTGTCGATAAGCTCCTGAGTCTTTTCATCCGGAGTTACCTCCATACCGAGGTTAGAAAGCTTCAGACCTCTCTTGCTTGACCACTGATATCTTTCTTCAAGAGCCTGCTGAACGCTGTCGCAAACCTCAAAGTTATAAGCGCCGATATCAAATGCACTGATGCCCTGTCCGGACAGCTTTGTAAATGCCACCTGGAGGACATTGATGATCTCATAGTCATACCTGTTTGCAACTATCTGCTGCATATCAACAGGCTTCATATTTGTAACAGCAGCTGTTTCTATAACATTCTTATAGAACAGTATCGGGTCAACGATATCAATAGCATAGAAGCCGTGTGCCCTTACTCTTGCTACGATACCATAAATGGAATCACGGTAGGAAACAGGACTCTTTGTTCCGAACTTAAGACCCTCAAGAGGCTTAAGGTTGATATAAATGACCCTCTGAGATGTCGGGGTAACACCGCCGAATCTGAAACGGTTGAATGTTTCCTTGATCGCGCCGCCGAACTGACCTGCCATAAGTGAAGGAAGTGCAGAGTTCTTGACCTCAAAATAGCCCGGTTCAGCAGAGAAGTCAACTATTGCGCCTCCGTCTATTAGCATCATCATCTGGTTCTCATAAACATGGATTATAGAGCCGTTTGATACAGTGAAGTCTGTACCCTTTGTGTTGCTGTTTCTCGCATCATTTCTTGCCTTAGGAACACCGGGACACATAACTGTAGTTTGTCCCATATCACTTGGTTCAATGACTTCCAACCATGTGTCGCCGAGACCGCCGCCAATAGCGCCGCCTAATGCTTTAATAATTCCCATTTTTACGCATCTCCTTATTAATAAATTTTCTTAGTCATAAGATTTTTTTCTTTTATATCCGTAAATGTCCAGCCAAAGACATCATCGGCAAGATTTTTCATTCCGGTTCCGCAGAACTCACAGAAGCTGACATTTGATGATCTTATCGGCGCACCGCAGTTCGGGCAGTTAAGTCCGATAACATCAACAACTCCGGACTGTCTTGCAATTTCCGCATCTGATATTCTCGCATAGGACACCACATAGACAGTTTCCTCTTTTTTATCCTTACTGCCCCGGATAACCTTTCCCTTACTGTCAAGGGTATAATTCAGATAGCCAACAGCAGACTGGAATCTTATTATCGTCATACCGTTTTCCTTGACGAATTCACTTATCACTGAACGATGTATAACGATATTATCATAGAATACGCTGATATTTTGTGAACGCAGATCGGCTATTATCTCATCCGCCCTATCTTTAAGGCTTGGAGATATAGTCAGCTTATCGAGAGAACTTGAATCCTTAGCCTCAATGGAATCGAGCCAGGTCTTGACGAATGTTTCGACCTGTGGGATAACGGCAGCGAGCTGAAAGTCCGGAAATTCCTTATGTATAGCCGGGAGATATATCCTGTCCATACCGTTAAGCGAAGCCGGAGATTTATCACCAAGCTCTGATTCCTTAAAACCCTTGATCAAATCATCAGCGCGGATTTTTTTGCCGGTTTGTTTTTCTATTTTTCTGAAGAATCCTCTCACCTTAATGATAATTATTACTACTACCACAACCGGCAAGGCAAAAAGGATACCAGCAATAATCAGACCAACCGTATTACTATCCAAAGGCATCATCCCTGACAAATAATAATCAATGTCACTGCAATCTGACAACTATATTATACAATTTCCTACAATTATTTTCAAGTATAATATTTTCATATTATACAGGAAACTCTTGTGATATTCATAGCCTGACGGTAACAATAAATCCACTGTAATTATCTCCGGAGATTTCATAATCCAATTCCGCAGGAACGGTTATTTCCGTCAGATCTTCCGGATCCCCTTCAACATAGTATATTACATACCCGTTTCCGCTGTGATCCTCAATACGCATTGCCTTATCTATACTATATTTCTTTACGATCTCTATATATTCTTCCAGTGATGCCTCATCAGATACCATATAATCCGAATGTGGCATACCAACATATCTGAAATGCCATTTCTTACCGTCAGTTCCTGTTACTTCCGACTTATCATCCGTATAACGCTGAATAAACCCATAGTCTCCGCAGTTGTCATTTATCCATGAGTACAGTCCCTGTCCGTCATAACCAGTATAGTTTCCTTCCGCATCCTTTATATCAAGGTCAAATGCAAAGCCTGTCTGATGCTCACTATGTCCCGGAGCTGTTGTTATTCTTTCCATTTCATAGCAGTCACTTTCGTCCTCCGGTTCCTTATTGTATGTTTCCTCCTGATCCTCATAACTTACATAACCGTTTTTTACAACTATACTTGCTTCTCCGCAGGATAATGCAAAATCCTCAAACATTTTATTCAGCGGAGTTACAAGTCTGCTGTCAAGAAGTATCCCGTCCTCTGCAAATGAATATTTGTCATTGGCATCCTCTGAAATATCCTCAACATTTTCGCCCTCATACCGGCACGAATATTTATCATTCACAAGTATTAAACTGCCACTATATACATCATCAAAATATCTCAGCTCTGTTTTCGTTTCTCCGAAAAGCTCCTCTGCATTTATTGTTTCAATAGTAATTCTTGTACGAACAGGCGCTTCGCTTTCCTCCGGTATGGATTCCTCAACTACTGCCGGAGTATTTTTCTTATCCGGCGCAGATGTCTTGGACTGGTCCTGCCTGCCGGAAAAAAACTGTACCACATATACTATCGTAAACAGCAGACAGGATACAAACAAAAATGTAATCATAACTGCAAGCTGCTGTCTGGCTGTTACAGGCTTGGTAAAATCTATTTTCAGAAAATCGGGGATGATGGAATGTTTTTTATTTGTATTATCATTATTTTTTTCTTTCATAGCGATCACTTCCTTAAACTTTCTATAGACGAAATAAGCAGATATTTCGTCAATTCAAAATATCTGCTCATAGAGATTATTCTTCTTTTTTGCTGCGGCTCTCACCTATCACAATAAGAAGTATTATGACAATGAGCGATGTGCATACCAATGCCCCGGTCGTGCAGTATCTTACAATATCATCACCGGTCATTTCTGTTTTGTTCCCGGTATCTTCATCTACACCTCCGGATGCCTCTCCTTCTGACTGATCCGGCGGTACAGACTCCCTGCCCTCTATATCAGAGCCTCCGGAAACATCATCCGGCGTATCAGAGGACTCAACAACCGTTACACTCTCATCCTCAGAGGTCTTTGAGGAATCATCTATATCATTATAGATCATAAGTTCCTTAGTTCCGTCATTTTCAGCCGCATATCTGCCGTTTTCAACCTTGACGCTGCCATGCTTTACTATATCGAATTCATGGGCTGTCGGATCAAGAATATATCCCTTTGGTGCTTCGATCTCTATAAAACGGTATGTAGCATATGCAAGGTCATATATTACTATCTGACCATTACTGTCTGTAACGAATTCCTGTTTAAAGGGTTTCCAGTAGTATTTACCGCCTTCATCCTCACCTATATCAAGACCCTCCCTGATCTTAGAGCCGTCCTTGTAATATATTTTCTGTGAGAACTCGAAAACCGCGCCAGGAAGCCGTACATTTTCGTGTCCGAGCTTATTTACTACTACCGCACCGCCAAGCGATACGCTCCTGCTATCTACATACTTCGCTACAGCCGTTACTTCCTTGATGACCTCTCCGTTATCATACTTCGGAAGCTCAAACAGCATCGGCTGTATCTTTACAACCTCTTCGCCGGCGCACTGCACAACAGCATATATCTTGTCAAGCGGCACTCCGTCAAATACAACATTTCCGTCAGTGTCGATCCAGCTGACCACACCCGTCAGTCCATTACTTTTTATAAATGTCTGAACCGTATTTGCAGCCCCATCCATATCGCCGGATGTCTTTATCTCATCAAAATTGATGCCAAGTCCGGAAAAGCCCTCACTGAGAGTTATCTTCCCGTTAGTATAGTCACCTATCTCTATAAGGTAAAGCGGTATGCCCTCAAAATCACTATGCACAGCGACTGTTATTTTTCCCTTATTCTCCGCTGCAACAACAGAAAATGCCGAAACTATCACCGCAAGGCACATTATCATGACTGCAAGCACTGCGGCGGAGGCTCGTTTCAAAACTGTTCTTATCACATTACATTCCTCCGATCTTATTTTCCGGAGGACTTTTCGTCATCTCCGGAGATCTCATTATTGCTTTTCCCGGTTTTCCTTTTGCCGAAACCAGGCATAAGCAGGATCATCAAAATAATCAGCACTACCGCACTTACAATAAACAGTCCGGCGTACCATACAATTGTTCTCAGCGGTATTCTCTCCGCTTCTTCTTCGTGTACAACAGGCCAGCCGTCTTTCGACGCTTCCTGCATTGTCTGTGTCTTATAGGGTATGCGGACACCCCGCACAAGCAGTCTGTGACTGTTTATACCATATGGAGTACAGGTAACAAGTGTCACATAGTCCGCATCATCAACTATCTGCGTATATTGACTCTCATACGGAAATACCGTCACGATCTGATCGATCTTATATGCAAGAACCCTGTCAAGCGAATGAATATAGAAGTAATCGCCTGTTTTCAGCTGATCCAGGTCAGTGAACAGCTTTGCCGACGGCAACCCTGTATGTCCGGCGAGGACACAGTGAGTAGAATTTCCTCCGATCGGAAGCGACGAACCCTCCATATGTCCGACTCCCTTTTGCAGTACCTCATCCGAAAGACCGTGATATATCGGCAGATACACGCTTATTCTTGGTATCTCGATATAGCCGATACTTTCGCTTATGGCAAGCATCTCGCTGTAGCTCATTGCTGATACCCTGCGTGAATCACTATTTGCAAGTGCTTTATTATAGTCCTCGGCAGCTCTTTCGACCCTGCGTATTGCATCATCACCGATAGTCTGCACGACTGTATCATAAGCGGTTATTTCTGAATGAGCCGTATATTCGCCGTACCAGTTTGAAACTATCGGGTACATGAACACTCCCAGTCCCACAAGCAGCACAAGGAATATTCCGACAAGCGGAAGCCTTCTCTTTATCTGTTTTGATAGCTTTGACATTGGTTTACTCCGGTTTTTCCTGAGGATCAGGCAAAGTCCTTCTGATCGTCCTGACAAGCCACAATACCGCCGCCAGATATATAATCACTGCTCCGGCTGCAACTCCTGTTACAAAATACAACTGCTGGTTTATCTCCTTCCGGAGATCCTTGTCAACATCATCCTGTGTAGGAAGCGCATCCGATGTCTCATCCGGCTCCTTCGGATCGGGATCATACTCCACACGCACACCGCGAACAAGCAGTCTTTTATCATTAACGCCATAGGGAGTACAAGTCAGAAGAGTAAGGTAGTCCTTATCCTTTTTTATTTCAAGGTCGCTTACGACATCGGGATATACTACCTTTATCTTATCGACCTTATAAGCAAGTACACGATCAAGCACATGAATGTAAAATACGTCATCTATTCTGACCTGATCCAATTTAGTAAACATATCAGCCGACGGAAGCCCCGTATGCGCTGATATAACTGAATGTGTAGCCGCGCCGCCGACAGGCAGGGATGTATTCAGAAGATATCCTGCGCCTTTTGCAAGGACATCATCTGTTGTCCCGTAGTAAACAGGCAGATATACGCCTATCGTCGGGATATCAACATAGCACATAAGACCGTCCGCATTACACAGACACCTCTCATAACCGTCATTATATATCCTGCGCGAAACATCATAATTGAACTTGTCGGCTTTTTCAAATATACCATCTATCTCAGAATTATCCATCTTTGCGACTTCCTGCTGATATCCGGATATTGCTGTTCTGGAATTCATCATAGAATATATATTGCTTATTGTCGGGTATATCATTGCGGCAACTCCTGAGAAAAACAGGCAGCCGACTGCCACAATGAAAAATATGTTTTTACCATTTAGCTTTTTCAAAGACTGATCCTTTCAAACACATTTTCCAAAATTTCCGGCATCGCCGGGAACTTTGGAAAACCCGTACCATTCTCACCGGATACGGTCAGTGAGCTTTTAGCTTATCGTACTGCTTTCTGACTCAACCTGATGATCGTCCGGCTCTGTATCTGGTACATCACCAGTTATGAGCAGATCCGGGCCGACCCGGTTCTGACATTGATGACAGGGGGCTGATCAGCAATGTCACCGAGCCATACCCAATTGCTGTCCGTAATAACTACGAAGCCTGCATCCGCTGACCATGCACAGAGAATGTCTCAGAAACTCCGTCTTATTATATAGGTCACGCATCACTTTAATAAGCGTGACCTGACAGACAGGATCATTTTCCAAGCCGCCGTGAACTGATTGGGGGGATCACGACGGTTTGGAAAACGCACACCCGGTTATTGATCGGGTGTGGTTTTCAGAGGTGAAAATATGAAAAGGTGTTATAATCAGTAATTATTCTTCGTTGCGTCTTTTTCTCATATAGAGTACAAACATAACGCCTGCAAGAAGAACTATAGCTGCGCCGCCTACTGTAAAGAGTACAGTACCGATTCCGCCTGTGCCCGGGAGTGAATTGAGCAGCTTATTGTGCATTGTATATTCACCCTTTGGATTTGTTGTGAATGTATATACATGAGTTGAACCTACTGTGTCATCTCCATTATCAGGCGCTTCATTTATAGTGAATTCTACATCAGCTGCCTTAGCAAAACCATCCGGAGCAGTCTTTTCAACAAACTTATAATTACCTGCATCAAGACCTGTCCAAGTCTTTTCATTGTCAGCTCTATTTGTAGTTGTGATCAATGAATCTCCGACCTTTTTCCACTGGCTTTCACTGTTTGAATATCTGTAAAGCTCGATCTCTGCGCCTGCAACAGCCTTATTGTTTGTAAATGTCTTTGTCAGCTTAACCTTAGTTGTAAATACATGGTTATCATCAGACGGTCTCTTATCTTCCGGAATATCTGCTCCGCCGCCCTCAAACTTGTTATCATAGTTCAGCTTAGCTGTATTAGTGTTCTTATTATCATTCTCTGAATCAGAAACAACTGCGGTGTCATCGATTACTGCAAAATACTCGATAACAACTTTACCGCCTTTATTATCAACAACAGCCTGTTTGCTGAGAGTAACTGTCATTTTACCGTCAGCGTCTATATCAAGTGTATAGCCAGCAGTTGCTTCATCAAGAGTAGTCTGGAGAGTAAGTTCTTCTCCTGCATTTACAGTATAGCTTCCATCATTATCTACGCCAACTTTTATTACCTCATTATATGCTTTTGACGCACCGTTTACAGTTACATTTGTAGCACCATTGATAATTGTTGTACCGTTCGGACTATCTGTTATGAAATAGTCTGCATTCAGCTTATCATAGGTTATTCCGTCCTTATAATTAGGTATGTCAGCAATTATTTTGTGCATGACCTTGTCGCCGACCTTACCGCTTGCATTAGTCATTCCTGCCGGACCGTTAGACTGGGTTCCGGTATAGACATCACCAAGATTACCCACAATTCCCTTATCCAGTGAAACTACAGAAGCCTTGCTTGCAAGAGTCTGCGGAATATTCTGTACCTCAAAAATTATCGGAGAAACATTGCCTTCTACACCGGATGTCTTTACATAATAATATCCGGGAGCGAGCTTTATTGTTGATGCTGTAACTGCATCATATGAACCTGACATCTTTGAAGCATCTGTTGCAGCAGACTCTATCTGTCCTACAAGAGTCGTCCATACTGTTGAATCCATAGCCTCCTCAAGTTTTACATCAGCAGCAGTATAAAGATTACCGGATTTTACTTTGATAAGAGAAGCATAATCTGCATTAACGGTATCAAATACATTTACACCGTCTGCTGCATCCCATGTTGCCGATGCGATCTGATATACCTCATATGTAGCTGATGCAGGAGTTGAAGGAAGTGTGATCACAACTCCATCTGACGGGGGATCTATCGCATTAACTGACAGTCCTACAGCACCCATTGAAAGCAGCATTGCCATAGAAAGAACTGCAACTCCTGCTCTTTTAAAACTTTTTTTCATCTTTGTAACCTCCAATTTTGGAATTAATTTTTTTATGCAGTTTTTCGGATACAGTCTGCACCCTGCACGAAGCGCAGACTGTATTTTATCCTACTTTATTTTTTCCGTTTTCAGGGAAGTATCACCTTGCGTCTCTCCCCCTTTTTGCATCTGCCTGGATCTGAAGTTTTCTTTTGTATATCACAAGCGCCGCTACTGCCAGCGCAATTGCTGTGATTCCGAACGCAAAGATCAGCTTCACGCCTTCTGCACCTGATTTTGGCATAACTACCGGGATATTGTATGTATTTGTAATACTTATAATTCCCGTACCGTCTGTCGCTACGCCGCTTGCATCAACTACATTATTGTTGTATGTTACCTTACAATGCTTTGTGAAAAGTCCATCATCTGCAAGCAGCAGAGCCGTACCATCCTGTGAATATTCAAGAACGCGATAGCTGTATGTCACATTCTTTATCTTTGCTCCCTTATACTTAAGCAGGTCGTCCTTTGTATAAGTCCATACAATATCACTGCCGTCTGTAGTTTTCACTACATTTTTATCTGAATCGCTGTGATAATAAAGTTTAACCGTTTCGATATCTGACCAGTTTGCTTCATCAGATGCTTTTCTCTGTAATACAAGGTTAAGATCAATTGTCTTGAGTTCCTCCTCGTCAGCGGATACCCAGCGTTTTACTATCTTCAGACCGATCTTTTCATTGCTTACATCAAGTTTATTAGTAGCTGTAACAACTACTGTCTTATTTGCTTCATCAGACTTGATAACTGTCTTGTTATCATCCTGTGTTGTAGTCTGTCCTGCCGAAGAATCCGTAACGCTTGTCAGAGTCTCGGAAGCGCCATCTACCTTTTTTGTAAAGCCGTCATTGCTGTAGCCGGTATTGCTGTACTTCTCAGTGATCTGATATTTTGTTCCTACCGGTATGCCCTTTATAACTGCAGTATCCTGAGAGGTTATTGTAAATTCTCCATCTGTAGTCAGTTTCTTCTGTTCGCCGTTTATGTAGATATCAATATCACTGTAGTCTCCGGTCTTATTTACTTCACTGCTGCCAAAGACATTCGTAAACTGTACCTTGAATGTAAACTTCTGGTTCACATCAGCATCGCCTGCATAATCCTTCTTTATCTGCAAGTCACTGGTCTTTACAGTATTGATAAATACCTCTGTAATGCTTACAGGTATTTCGCCGTCATCATATTCACTCTTATCCGACGAGTTTTTATTTCTGAACTGGAAGAAAGTATCTGTAGGGTCAGTCAATCTGCTTTTTCCGCCCTGATAGCTTGTTATACTATTACCATTTGCATCATACACAAAAACAGATGTATTATAATAATCGCTTACCTGTCTGCCCGAGCCTGTCTGACTGAGCTGACCATCCGACAGTCCTGCCGCAGAAGGCTTATTCAGATCATTTACCTGTCCGACAGATATAACATCCTCACTTTCAGTACAATGCTTTGAGAACTGCTTATGGAACATAGCGCTCTCATTATAAAGGAGGTAAAACTCGCTGCTGTCGTTTACTGCGCCAATAATATCCGTACCAAGGACATTTGCAAACGGGTCTGATCTCAGGAATGTCACCCCATTGACGCTTCCCGTACCATCGTAGCCATTCGTCACAGTAGTACCTGTTCCGGCAGATGATGCAAGTGGTGTAGTATTATTATCCGCCTCATTGTTCACACGGTCTATATCATTATATACCGGGAACTGATAATTCGGTGTTATAACGGGCTGATTACTTGTACTGTTTATACTGTAGCGGAAAACATCCCTGTCAGCCGCAGCCTTTGTCAATGTCAAAAGACCGGGGTTTATTCCGTTAAAGATCGTCTGTTCTTTTACTGTAAGGTCATTATCATTCTTAATAACAGGTTCTCCACCCTTCGGAACGAAGTTAAAGTCCATATAAAGGTTGGACTCAAAAAGTCCTCTTTCCATATAGAACACAGTCAAAACATGATCGCCGCTGTTATTCCATGTCTTGCCAACGCTTGAAAATGCTGCTGCAATATCTTTCACAGCACTGCCGCTGTTATTTGCTCTCTCATCTCTGTTTGCACCTGAGTTAAAATAAGTCGGAGCGATCTGAGTATTATAGTCTGATTCTGTTACAGTAGCTTTTCCATTCGCGAAATCTATCTTTCCGTAGGTTCTTGCATGGTCACCGCCGAGGTCAAGTACAAGAACACCATCAACGAATACCCAGATATCATCATCACCGCTGAAATGGAATACCGCATCCTTCTTTTTCGTATAGTCCGTAGATGATACTGTCTTACCGTTATCAATGCTGAATGGTATATCAAGTCTCATACCAAAGCCATAATTAACACCGGTTCTGTCATCACCTGTAATTCCGTCCTTATTGAACGGATAGAAGCCCGACTCCTTACCGGATATACCGCCATCACTGCGGAAGTTATATGTAGATTTTGACTTATCAATAACCTCAAAGTTTTTGGTACTTGAATTATAATATCTGTTATATCCAGCTTTATGCGATGTTGTATCGTTCTTATTCAGTGAATCATAGTAGTATGTAATGAAGCCGTCATTATCCGTATCCTTATCGAACGGGAAGCCGTTATTAACTTCATACTTCACAGCATAAGATGTCCCGGCAACAAAGGTATCGTCGAACTGCGGCAGAGCAATTCCTCCCTGAGAAAGAACACCTGTTCCGGATCCGCTATAACCTGCAAGTGTTCCGTCAACGATCCCCTGAACCGGAACATAGCCGCTTTCCGTCTTAGGTGCATTATTCACGCTCACCCAGAAATTTTTGTAACCATTACTTGTATTGTAATACCTTACCGTTTCTGAAGTATCATTCACACCATATGTCCACTGTTGTTCCCCAGGTGTTGTGGAATCACTTGAGCTTCCATAGAAGTTACCAAAATACAGAGCAGGCTTACTATCACTGCCGTGATTAGTGCTGTAATACGCTGATATTCTCCTGTTCAGCATCTCATACGGCACCTGTGAACCGTTCTGCCACTTATTGCCGCCCTTTGCGCTCTCATAAGTGGACTGATTATAATTATACACATAACCCGGATTAACTTCCGTGTCATACTTATAATCATACAGCTTTGTTGCGGCATAATAGTACTCAGATTCTGTCGCTTGTGCCTTTACTCCTGAATCAAAGGCTCCCCACTGCAGTCCTGCCGTCAGCAGCGATGCAGCGCATACTGCTGCTGCCCCAGCTTTCAGTCTTTTTGTCCAAGCCGGACTCATGGTACTCACCTCTCCTTCCTTGCCGTTAAATTGTGCAAATATAACAAATTATTTTTAATCTTTAGTAACTTTTCATAAAATGCGAACTATAGTATATATATTATCACGATTTTTATTCATTGTCAACATTTTTATTAATTATTTTAATTTTTATCTCTAAATAGTACTATTTGCAAAAAATAACATTTTTCTATATCAGCTATTTCACTTTCAGATCTGATGTGTTATAATTGACTTACCGTATTTACGGCGTATATTTTCAATTGAGAGGATGTTTAATTTTATGTACATTACCTGCCTTGACCTTGAGGGTGTTCTCGTCCCTGAGATCTGGATCGCCTTTTCCGAAGCGACAAAGATCCCTGAGCTTAAAAAAACTACCCGTGACGAACCCGATTATGATAAACTTATGAAATTCAGGATCAATATTCTGAAACAGCATGGTCTTGGACTGAAGGAGATACAGGATGTTATCGCCACTATCGACCCACTCCCCGGCGCAAAGGAATTTCTTGACGAGCTGCGTTCCATCTGTCAGACAATTATTATTTCCGATACCTTCACAGAGTTTGCCGCACCACTCATGAAAAAGCTTGGTATGCCGACTATATTCTGCAATTCGCTTGTAGTATCCGATACCGGCGAGGTAACTGACTTTACGATGCGTGTTGAAAATTCAAAGCTCACCACTGTTAAGGCTCTGCAGTCCATCGGCTACGACACAATTGCCTCCGGCGACAGCTACAACGACCTTGCTATGATACAGGCAAGCAAAGCCGGCTTCCTTTTCCGCACTACGGACAAGATCAAAGCTGACTATCCCGGACTTCCGGCTTTTGAAACATATGACGAGCTTCTTTCCGCTATAAAGGAAACAATCGCAAACTAAAAACTAAGGACTGCGAAGCATAACTTCGCAGTCCTTGTTTCTGGTTTCTGGAAACACTGTTTTTCAGCCTTCGTATCAGTCATCATATCCGCTTTCGGTCGGCAAAACCGTTTCGACTTCGCCATTACCCTCAATAACGACCTCAACTGCTTTCAGAAGCTCTCTGTACTTTTCCAACATAAAGTCCAGATATTTCTTTCCTTCTTCCGTGATTGCATAATAATTCCTTGTACGATGGCTTTCCGTTATTTCCTGAGAATACTCTGTGACATATCCCTGCTGCTGCAGGCGATAAAGAACTGGGTAAAGAAAATTCATCTTGTAAGTGCTGTTGCTGCGTCTTTCAAGCTCCTGTGAGAGTTTGTAAACATACATTGGTTTTTCCCTCAACAGCAGCAAAGTCATCATCGGACTAGTTGCGCGTTTAAAATAGTCCTCAAATGAATGTCCGGAATCTTTACTGGATGTTCTACCCATGATGATCACTGCCTTTCCTACAGATATATTCTATAATATAATAATATCAAATTTATATTGTTTTAGCAATATGTATTTCAAAATTTTTTTCAAAAATT
>CACZSM010000262.1 GCA_902783815.1 uncultured Ruminococcus sp. | reverse complement strand
TGGTGCGAGTGATGGGACTTGAACCCATACGTCGTGAAACACACGCCCCTCAAACGTGCCTGTCTGCCTATTCCAGCACACTCGCGAATCTATTGTTCTCTCACAACGATAGTAATTATACAACATCTGAATTGTTTTGTCAATAGATTTTTTAAAAAATTTTTAAAAAATTTTTAGCCCTTATCAAAACTGTTAACGGCATCGATAAGCGAAAGAGGTTCAGTTATTTTAATGACCTCTGTTTTCTTTTTTATGCAGCAGGCTGCAATATAGTCAATACCTTCGACAAGCTGTAATTTGTCCCGCTGAGCCTTTCCAATAGACTTGAAATCCGCAAAAAGACCAGATCCGTCAGCCTTTGCAAGACATTCCTTTATTGTCCAAAGTCTTATTATATCTCTTTGCGGATCACTGGATACTTCAAGTTCTGATAATTCAGCTTCACTGCAAAAGCGTTTAGCAGTTCTCATCGAAATAGGTCGTAAATCGGTTATATCTGAGGCGGTTTCATACTCCGCCGTAACACAGGCGCAGCTGTTGCGGCAATGCGTAAGACCAAAGAAAATATTATTGCTGTCGGAAAGAAATGGCTTTCCATTTTTACCGTAAATAAATTCCGGCTTGTCACTTATCCCATACTCATTATACAAGGCATAGCGCAGCAGCAGATATACTGCTGCGCCATTTATCCTGTCACTGATTTTTCCAAGACTCATAAGTTTTTCCCTGCGCTGACTGCTTAAAAATGGATCAGCAAGACTTAAAAACTCCTCATCAAGCCTGTTTGTATTTTCCGCTATGTAAAACATTGTGTGACCTCCCCAGGCTACTGCGTATTATTCAAAAGATTACGGCATGAGATAAATATTACTCCAGATATCAGCATATTCCAGATAAGCATCGGAAGTCCGAAAAGGGTCGCCGCTATATCTCCGGATACAGCCGACAGCTCCGCAAGAGCTACAAGTCCAAAGATCACTCCCGGCAATAAGGTAAGAACGATCATTGACATATAAAAAGTAATAAATATACCTCCGGAGCTTTCAACTCCGACAAGTCTTTGTGCAAGTATATTAGCAGCTATATATACGGTTCCGAAACTTCCATACACAAGCGCAGAGATCAATATGTCACATAAATGACCTCCGGATAGCAGACCTACAAGAATATATGTTATCAGACCATCTGTAAATGGCTTTATCAGTCCTGTAGCGGCAGCCATTATCAGTTTTTTAACAGCACTGTCAGGTATGAGGTATATGTACGGTTTTGTCAGTTCCTTTACCCAGTCACCGCCGGCGCTGAAAAAGAACTGAACATATACAAGAATTATAGTAACTGCAAGATAAATGATAGTCGGCTGAATATCCGGCAGCGCAAGTCTTATTCCTGCTGCAACGACCAGACCAGTCAATATAAGGATTATCGTATTGATATTAAAAAACATAAGCCTCGAACGACGGCTGCCTTCACGCAGCTGCTTGAAAAGGACAGCTGCTGCTCCGAACCCCCTGTTTATTCCTTTTTTACGCAGTTTTATCTCCTTATCACCGAGCATTACCCTGTCGGAGAATTTACCCTCTCTTACAGCCTCACGGAATTCATTATAGCTTTCCGCCTGAGAGAGTACATCCTCGTAAAAATCCGGCTTAACCTTCATGAATACAATAACACTTATTATAACAACAATAAGTTCCAGCAAACCGTAAATAATAATACTTGTAAGATCTGCATTTATAAGTCCGTAAACAAAGCCATGCATCCAGCCTACAACAGGAACATAATCAAGAAATGGTGCAGACAGTGCCTTATACAGACTTTCATCATTGATGCCATTGCTGAAAAGACTAACTATGACAGCGCCAACACTGAAAAATGCCATTGCATAGATAATGTATTTAATTACCGTGGATCTTACGGGGTGACAGCTTGCAAGACAGAATATCATAAGTGTAACGAGCTGGACCGTAATCAGCATTAGTATTATTCCTACAATAAGTATTGCTGTATCCTCTAACTTCATACGGAACATATTTACCATCATTCCGCCATATGCAGAAAATGTTATTACAAGGAGTATCATTGCCGCTAACTGCCGTCCGACACCATAAATGAGCATGACCCTCTCCGATACAGGCGCAACAAACAGA